>JBHLMB010000178.1:0-6018 GCA_048938565.1 Promethearchaeota archaeon
TACTTTGCAGTGAATCTTCCATAAAGCTAGAATCGATATAGAACTCTAATTAGGTTGAAGATTTCTTCCCAGAAAAATATCAAAATAAATATGACTGTAATTTCTATTGTATATTTGAATGCTCTTTTCATTAAATACTTGTAGGTAATAACATCTTCTCCATCCATCGTTATGACCAAATAAGGGGTGAATAAAATAATTAAAACTTATATTCTTTCAATACGTCTTCTACGGAATAGTTTTCGTGAACTATCTTTGCAATTGCACTTACTATCTTCGTAGGATCTTCAGCTTGGAAGACATTCCTTCCGAAAGCTACTCCAGAACCGCCAGCTTGAATTGAATCGTATACCATTTGTAATAATTCGGGAGTCGTATCCATTTTAGGACCGCCTGCTATGATTACAGGAATATTGGCACCTTTAACAATTTCTTTAAAAGAGTCGATATCGCCGGTATAATTCGTTTTAACTATATCTGCTCCGAGTTCTGCTCCTGCTCTTGCTGCAATGTTCACATTATTAGGATCGTGCTCATTTTCAATTTTTTTTCCTCTGGGATACATCATTGCTAATAAGGGAACACCCCATTCTCTACAAGATTCTACGATTTTATGGGCATCTTGCAGCATTTCGGGTTCGGTATCTGCTCCAACATTGATTTGAATGGAACATGCATCCGCACCCATCTTTAAAGAGCGTTCAACTGAACAAACAATGACCTTTCGATTAGGATCTGGTGCTAAAGTCGTGGCTCCAGATAGGTGTATGATTAAACCAATATCTTTTGTACCATATTTCCTATGACCAACACCGACCATTCCAGAATGCATCAAGACGGCATTAGCTCCCCCTAAAGAAACTTTATCAACCATTTCAGCGATATTCTCGATCCCCTTTACCGTACCAATCGTCATGCCGTGATCCATCGGGATAATGACGCTTCTTCTTGATTTTCTATCCAGTATTCTTTCCATCCTGATCTCTTTTCCTATATTCAAGATAAATTTCACTTCTGATTATAAAAAATTCTGATATTATAGTTATAATTATTATGAAATTATAATAAGGTTTATTATGTTTGGCATAGTACACAATAAAAAAAGTATAATAACGGGTGTTAAAATCACACATAAATGTTTGCTAACACCAAACCACCCAATATAAAGCTATATGCTGCTCCTATGACCGATATAATTGGCCACGAAACTATTTTAGAGACGAATTTTGGTCCTGCTAGCCAAAACTTCGCGATCAATGTACAAACAATAAAAATTGCAACAAGCACGATGACAATAACAACACCCCATTGCCACTTCAAGTCGGCAAGTTCCAGCGGAGAAAAGTATATTATAGCGGCGATAATTATCGCAATGAGTGTTGACGCTAAAAATCCAATCATACTTGCTATGGGTAAGTCGTTCACGGGTTTAAGAACTGTTAGAACTCCCAGAATTACCAAGGATGTTGATGTGAGCGTAGTGGTTATTGTATCATTTAGATAACCAAATATGCCAACGATGACAAAAATCAAGCCTGAACTGCAAGCAATAGTTGTTAGGATTTTTAACAGAGTCGTTATATCAAAATCCCAATTATCGTCTCTCTTAAGGAATCCTTCCCTTCTAGAGGCTTCATAAGCAGTGTCCAAGACCCAAACAGCCCCACAAACGAGCAGGCAAATTCCCGCTCCTATATTATTTGTTATTTGGAGGATAAAGTCCCAAATTGCTCCCATTTATAATCACTTGAAAATATTATTGTTATTCAAATGAAAAAAGAAGTTATATATATTATTTTAGATTAGAAAAAGAAAATGATCCATTTATTCAATTTTTTACCAGGGCTTTTTCACGATAGTGTCCCTACATAGTTTAGACTTGGAAGGATAATCCACATTGTAATGTATTCCACGGCTTTCTTTTCTTGAAATGGCGCTGACTATGATTATTTTCGAAACAGTTGCCAAATTTCTTAATTCAACAAGATTTTTTTCAATTTTAAAATTCCAGTAATATTGGTCTATTTCGTCTAAAAGCAAATTAATTCGGTTCTTTGCCCGTTGAAGTCTAAGTTTCGTCCGAACGAGTGCAACATAATTCCACATAAACCTCCTAATCTCGTCCCAATTTTGGGTTAGAACTACAGCCTCAGTAGAAGGCACGGCATTTCCGGGCTCCCATTTCCTAAACTCCTTTATTTTAAACTCTTTAAATTTACTAGCAATTTTCAAGGCACACTTATGTGCGCATACAAGTCCTTCTAATAAAGAATTACTGGCTAATCGATTCGCTCCGTGTAATCCCGTACACGAGGACTCACCAATTACATAAAGGTTTTTAACCCCTGTCGTTCCATCTATCTCGGTAAGTACTCCTCCACAACAATAATGTGCTGCAGGAACGACTGGTATGGGATCAACGGTGATATCTATGTTAAATTCTTTACATTTGCTATAGATAGCGGGAAAATGATCTATTATGAAATCTGGCTCTCTTTGAGACGCAATATCAAGATAAATATAATCATCACCCGATCTCTTAAGTTCCATGTCAATTGCTCGGGATACTATATCTCTTGGAGCTAATTCTTTTAATGGATGATATCTTTCCATAAATTCATTTCCAGAGATGTCTTTTAATATCGCACCTTCACCCCTGAGGGCTTCTGAAATCAAGAACGACTTTGCAAACGGGTGATATAAACATGTTGGATGGAATTGATAAAATTCCATGTTCGCAATTACAGCACCTGCCCTATATGCCATTGCGATACCGTCTCCCGAAGCTACATCTGGATTTGTCGTGTAAAGGTATATTTTTCCAGCGCCTCCAGTTGCTAGAACTGTTGTTCTCGCTGCAATATTATGGATCTCCCCCGTTTCCTGTTCTAGCACATACGCTCCTGAACATTTAAGGTTTCTTGAATAAAGATTTACGGCACACCACTTTTCCTTTATAACCACATTAGAACAATTTTTAACTTTATTAATCAACGCTAATTCGACGCCCTTTCCGGTGAAGTCTTTCATATGCAATATTCTCCTTTCTGAATGTCCTCCTTCGCGACCAAGTTCGTATTCTCCCTCATCGTTTCTCGTGAATTCAATTCCCCATTCTATAAGCTCTTCAACCCGTTCGTGAGCCTGAGATATTATTTTTCTTACTATCCCTTCCTTACACAGACCATCTCCAGCAACTAAAGTGTCCTGAATGTGTTTTTCTAAATTATCATTCTTCGTGTCCCACACGCAGGCAATACCTCCTTGGGCGTGGAAAGTATTGCATTCTTCTAAGGATTCTTTCGATATAAGTAAAATATTCGCATCCTTCAAGAGTTCTGCTAATTTAATGGCCACCGATAATCCGGAAATGCCTCCTCCGATGATCAGGATGTCAGTCGTAATTTTCAATGTTCTAAAACAAAAGGATCTTTAGATGCTTTTAGTTCAACTTAATCACATAAATGCATTATTATTTTTAACTTATCGTCCAAAACTAGAAAGGATTTTTTTTTCACATTTAGCTTGCTTTTAAACCAAGTTAATTGAAGTTCATAAACACCGTCTAACCGTACTTAAAACCGTTCTTAAGGGTATCCTGCGCCTGGAATATCAACTGACATTGCTTCAATGCATCCAATATTATCATAAATCCCCACCTTAGAAGTTGTAATAAATAAAGTCCTTTGATCGAGTCCACCGAGTATGCAAGCATAAGGCGTGTGTTCTAATTCTATTTTATGCTCGATATGACCTCCTTCTTGAACATAAATTAGTTCGTTATTTTGAGTGGGTGATGCAACCCATACCGCCCCTTCTGCGTTAAGGCAAATTCCATCGGGAACTATTCGACGACTTAGTCGTATTTGATCGCTTATAACGCTTAAATCGTCAAATTGAGCTCAAATATGCCGATTTAATAAGGTTCCGTCCTTTTCAATATCAAAAGCAGTTAAGCGAGCCGCAAGCGTTTCGGCAACGATCAGTATTCTTCCGTCAGGGGTAATCACACTACCGTTTGGAAACGCCATATCTCTTGCAACAACTTTAGCTTCTCCAGTTGGTGTAACCAAGATTAATTCTGCTGGCCTGTATGGTTCTTGGAATAATGTATGACCGAAATTACCTATATAAGCGTATCCTTCTCCTGAAACGACCATGTCATTACAATAAAAGGAGGTTAATTTGCTCAAATTAGAGAATTCCTTAAGATTTGTCCCATCGTATTTCAATAACCGACGATCAATCATGGAAACAATAAGTAAATCACCATCTGGAAGCCAACCTAGTCCTGAAGGTTGTCCACTCACATGAACAATCGTTTCTAAACTTCCTTTAAGGTCTAATGTCATTACTTTTTTCTTTCGAAAATCTGAAAACCATAGCTTTTCTGAATACCAACATGGTCCTTCGGGAAATCCCAATCCATCAATTAAAACTCTTGTCTTACCATCCATTACTCTCAACTTTAAGTTTCTTTCAATTTTGCTTGATAATACTGATAGCTAATAAATTGAAGGGGAATATAAAAACCATCCTACTATTCTCTAAAAAAAGATGAAATCATGTGATTTTATACAAATAAATAAATGTAATGAGGAATTCATTGCTACTAAAGTGAAAAATATAGAAAAAGTGTTATTCATTTGCACGGGAAACACAGCCCGAAGCCCTGCAGCAGAATATCTTGCGAAATATCACGCAAAACATTATGGTAATAAGAGCTTAATTTTTGACAGCGCAGGTTTCATAAACGCCTTTACATATATGCAACCTGAATCACGGAAATATTTAAACCTAAAGGGAATTGATCATTCTAATTTCACGCCAAAAATCGTCAATAGAACTCTTATTGCTGAAAATGATCTAATTATTACGATGGAAACTCAGCATGTTAACGATTTACTCGAAGAATTCAACGATATTGAAAATATTAAAGAAAAAACGATGACTTTAAAAGCGTTCAATGGGCGTAAAGGAGATATTATTGATCCATACTACACGAATAAAAACAGTTATATGAAGGTAATGGAAGAATTGGAAAGAAATGTAGAAGAACTAGTGATGAAACTGGTGGATACTGACGAAAATCCTCATGTATAACTCACTATTAACGAATCATGAGATTCTCATTATAATGTAATAATTATCTAGTATAAAAATAAATTTATAATCAATTAGCCTTTCTATTTATTATTAGGAATTTTATGTTATTAGGCGGTTTGTGTTGAGTATAAAAGATGAAATTAACGAAAGAATTAAAAATCCTCCTTCTAATCTTAATACACTGAAAGGATTCGAAATAATTGCTGAGTCGATAGTCGAAAAAGTAAGAGACCTTTTTGGGAGGAATAGCCTGCTAACAATGCTGTACCAAGTGGGTGCGGGGCCTGGAAAGGTAATCTCCGATTACCTTAAAATCAAACATGGAAAAGATGATTTTGATTTATTGGAAGCTCTAGAGGTAATGGCTCTCGAATTGAGGGAATATTATTCCGTTTATATAAAAGACATCTCTGAAGATGACGAGAAAATAAGAATTTTGCTTGAAAACCATTGTTTTTTAAGGAAATCCTTTAAAGAACGGGAGAAATTACAATTTGGTAAGGCATTTTGTAGAATTAACAAGGGATATTACGAAGTAGCCTTGAAGAACTTGATTGGAAGTAAAATTCGTAAGGTAGAAATTAACTTCATAGAAAACGACGAAGAAAAAGACTCTTGCCTGGAAGAAATATTATTTTATAAGTAGTTTTTTATTTCTCGTATAATGGTAATTATTGATATTTTCAATAATCAGTTTTTTCTCTTTTATTTTAACCAGTACTTCAAAAAATCAAGTAAACCCTTCTGTTTCGTTTAAAAATTTTCGCGTTAGATCATAGTTATTTTTGATTTTAGTATTTATCCGTGCGGTTTGGATCATCAATTATTTATTTATTTACATGTTATAATTCGTGATTTTAATAATAAAAATTAAATAACTAAATAGGTTGAAAAAAATGGCTGTGAACAAGA
>JBHLMB010000179.1:0-6016 GCA_048938565.1 Promethearchaeota archaeon
TTTTCTAGATCTTTCAAGAAATTCATTTGTTCTTCTCTGATCCCATTTTTTTCATACATTTTTTATTCATCTTTCATAGCATAATTAAAATAAATTTATTATCAGAATCAATCAAAATTCTTTAAAGACAGATTAAGGGTGGATGATAATTATTTTTTATAATCTTTTATGATTAATTAATAGATTATATGAATTATTTATTTTTTCAAGGATTAAAAAATTTTAAAGACAATTTTATATTATAATAAAATCAATGAATTAATCCATGCTCCATTTCTCATTTCGGTATAAATCTTAAATTGAATTATAGATATTATGCGGAATTTAAATTTGAGAAAAATAAGAAATTTTTAAAATGATTGTCTTTAAAACAATAACTTGAACATTATAAAAAAATATAAAAGAATGTGTTGTATTGCAAAAAAATTACGATGTAATCCCTAAACAAGCGGAGTTCTTGGAAGATCTAGAAAAAATGCTGGGACAAACCATCCCTATAATAGATCGTGAATATGGTTGGATAGGTGCTAAAGCAGAAAATAAAATGATCATAAAACTCTGGATAGAATATTACAGAATAGATACAATACCCAAATCTATAGGAAATCTTGCATCACTTCAAGAATTAGATTTAAGTCATAATCAAATACGATCTCTACCAGAATCTATAGGAAATCTTGCATCACTTCAAGAATTAGATTTAAGTCATAATCAAATACGATCTCTACCAGAATCTATAGGAAATTTAACATCGCTCCAAAAAATATATTTAAATCATAATAAATTAACTGCACTTCCTGAATCATTTTATAACCTGAAAAATTTAAAACAAATTTCTTTATATGAAAATAAATGGAGTGGAGAATGGAAGGACATAGAAAATTTAACGGATATCTCAAGAATATTTAACATATGTCAGAAATTAAATGGAATTTTCATTTTTATTAGCCACGCGTGGGATGATCAAGAACAATATCAAGTAGTAAAGCTCAACGATTATTTAGAAAAGAATATTATTGTAAAAAAAAATAATTTTGACATTAATATCATTCACAAGGTCTATATTTGTGAGAAGGATGTAATTGATGATATTTGGGACTTCATGATTAATAAAATTCCTAAAAGCCACCTTTTATTATTTATTGCCACCAATAATTCCATTAAAAGTGAATCATGTCGATATGAACTATTTTTGGCCGATAAAAATAATGTTGAAATTTTACCCATTAAAAATATTGATATAACTTGGAAGGCTTTAAAAAAAATTGAATTGATTGATCAAAATAAACATTTCCAAGGATACTTAGATTTGAGCAACCCTAAGGAGAAATTTGAATTCGATGGGAAAAATTTCGATGAAATTTATGAAAAACTGAACAATTACATTAAAATTAACGAATCTGATTTGAAAAAGAGTAAATTAATAAATGTACAATTAGAGAATATTAAGAAGGACATCGTCGATGTTTTTCATACTAAAGAATTTCGAGATATATTGAAAGAAAATATCAAAGATTTTAAATCGATAAATCATAATATGAGCAACAACAAGATTACGAATTTTAGATACCTGTTAAAAATAGGACAACTTATGAATAGAAGAGAGAAGAAATATGAATAAGTTCTTAATGATCATCTTTATTATAAATGAAAATTCCTAAGTTTAGGAGGAAGTCAAACAGAAGGTGTTATTGATCATTTGGATATTAACAAATCATAGTCTGAATATTCTCAGAAAATTTATAACTGGTAAAACTCAAAATTTTTCTAAATATTTCAATATTTTACCAATGATTAATTTAATATGAAATATAAAATGGAAATACTGCAAGAAGAAGTTTGTATTATTTATGAAAAATAAAAAAATAATTTTTTAATTCTTCTTTATAAAGGATTTTGGTTTATTTATGAAAAATTTTGGATTATCCTGAAAAAAACTACCATCAATTTTTCTTTATTATTTAAAAAGAGATTTGGATTATTTATGAAATGAGATAATATTATATAGTTTTTGTACGAGTTTAAAAAGAAAAAATTCACATCATTTATTGTTCGAAAAAAATCGATGGATCCCATTTTTCTCGATTAGAACTTAAATCGCTAAATCTTATCTAGGATTTTTACCACGGGTATTTGAGTTTCAATATTCTCCCTATTAAGAGGAACCAGCGTTCTATTGAGGTCACTTTGTGGCACATGATCAGGTAACTTGACCTATTAAATTAATTTTCCAGGGAAGAAAGTGCGCCTTCGATGACTTCCGTAAGCGACGATTCCACGCCTTCGAGGTGCCCTAAAGCCTGCTTGAAGCGCTTTAGCGCGGTCGCAAGGTTCCCGAACTCCTGGTGAGCGAATCCGGCGCCCGCAAGGGCCATCGCCTTTCCTTCATCGTCCCCTAATTTCTCGTACGCATCGAAGCACTTGCGATACCAGGAAACGGCGCCTTCTAAATCTCTTGCTTCTTTCGACGATTCTGCGGCGTTGTACGAGATCCTGGCAGCTTCACGGTGGTTTTCAGCAAGTTCAAACGCCTCGATTCCTTTTTCGTAATACTTCGCGGCTTCGGTAAAGTTGCCGTTCGCATCGTGCAAAAGCGCCACGTTGCAGAGGTTTTTTGCCATTTCCTCGTGGTCTCCGTGCCGCCGGTAAATGGCTGCTGCTTTCAAGTAACTCTCTATTGCCTCTCTTGGTGCTCCTTTTTCGGAAAGGAGGTTGCCAAGAAAGTTGAGGTCCTGCGCTTCTAACAGGTCAGCCCACGACACTTCCTCGAGTTCCAGCACTTCCTCGCAAGCTCTCACGGCCCCTTCGAGGTCCCCTTTTTCGCGCAGGAGCGTGGCTCGATCGCGCAATTCCACGATTCTTTCGAAGGGGTTCGTGGACCTGCCGTTATCGGGAAGGAGGACGCATACTTGCGCGAAGTTCGCGTAAAATTGGGCCGGAGCGCCGTTCTCAGCCGCCCACTTTGCGAGAAGGGGACGATTAGAGAACTTTCGGAAGCTTTCGAAGTATCGCCGCGGTGCGCGCTTGAGAACGCCCGTTCTTGCAAGGTCGACATTATCTAGCATGTCGTCGAAGAAACGAAAAAATTCCCCTGGAGCGCCGCGCAATACCCCCCAACTGGCAAGTCCCAATCGTTCCTCCGAATCAAGCTCGCACGAGAAAAAGTCCAGCGGTGCCCGGTGCTCTAGTCCCCACGTTAACAAGCCGTTGTCGGGAAGCCCAAGCAACGGGGCAACTTCCTCGAGGACTTTCTTTGGAAGGAAACCGGTATATCCTTGATCAACGAGATATCGCCCGATTTCCTCGTTTTCCTCGAACGCACACCGAATGATCTCGTTCGTAAACGCAACGAGCGGCCGGAACAATCCCGTTCCTGCCAATCGCTCCAAGAGCTCGAGCCTCCCGTGAACGCACAGTCCCATGATGGAATCGTAGTTAAAGTCGCTCAAGAGCGTTTCTAACTCGCTTGCGTCGAACTCTTCGAGGTATCCTTCCTCGACCAGGTACGCAACCACGGATGCGTTCCCGCTCATAAACCTCAAGGCAACCTCTTCCTTGAACGCATTTCTCGCCGTGCCGTCTCCTGCCCGCACGAGTTCCCTTAACAAGGGGAACGCAAGGCTCCTGTGTAGCAAGCGCGTGTCGTAGCGATTTTCCGCCCACGCTTGCAGGTTGCTACAATGCCCCCAGAATTCTTGCTCGGGAGCGATGTCCAATTCCTTGAACTCCTCCGAGCGGTCCATCCCTTCCAGGTCGTCAATTGACTGCACATCGTCGTATTCAGAAACGTCTTCGGTCGGAATGTTGAACGCAAGGTACTTGCACTGGTCGAACGCCTTGCCGCACACGTACACGTTGGAGCGCCCTTGTTCGAGCTTGAGCGTTATGTAGTGGTTTACCTTGAACTCTCTCGTTGCCACTTCGAATTTCGCCCCATTTTTTTATCGTCATTATCAAGCATCACACCGAATGTTGCATCCCACATTTAAAAACAAAAAACCGTTTTTCCTATTATTTAATTTGATAATTATGAATGACGAATTTCTTGAATATTTTTAATATTTTTCATTAAATGAAGCAAATTCGATTCTTAAAGACGATTTGATATCTAAGAATGCATTACTTTGCAACTTTTTAGTAACAATGTTAGTTTAACTTACATTCTCTTGTTACAATAACTTCTCCTATGTTATCGCGTTGTTTTTTCTGAAAAATATATTTGATTTCACTATTAGTATACACAGAAAACAACTCAGAACCTCCGAATTCGCCAACATTGGCGTACAAGATTTTCAATTGGGGGAGTCTATGGTTGTAGATATTAAACACATTATTATAAAATGCCATAACATTTCCTAATAGAGAGGGAATTACAATGAAATCAACCTTATAATCCAAAGACCATTGTGGAATGGCTTCTTTCAATCGTAAGAAGTCAGAGGGAAAGAATATGGCGATTCTACCCAAGGAAGTATCGTATAAGTTGATTTTTGGAAATGGTTGGAGATTTATACATTCTCTTATGAGATTATGATCTTGGTTGGATATGATAGTAGGTGTTTGTTTTACTTGAAAATAAGGCCCTATGCAATTATCGATTATGACCGCTCTATTTTCATAGTTAAATAATTGATGCATTTGTTTGCTCGGGGCGTGTTCAATACCTCCAATAAAGATAATGGTATCCTTCTCGTGAGATTTAAGATGAGCTTGCAATTGTATACGCACTTCATCGATGTAATCCAGCGGAAGAGAACTTTCTGGAAACACTATTATCTTTTTTGTACTACTGTCATGTAAAATTAAATTAAGAATTGTGTTAATTTTTTTTTTTACTTCCATTTTAGTGCTTCCATACTGTAGCACGCTTCCTGAGGTATTTTCATAAATTGTGTTTAAGAATCGAACAAATTTTCCAACATTTGTCTCACTCGGCCCGAATGAAAAAACAAGGGGGAGTTCGTGAAGTTGAACCATAAAAACTTTTATAACATTAGCGTCATTTATTTTGTTGTTTAATATTAATGATTTATCTTGATTTTCTCTGAACCATGATGACTGATTTTCTAATAGGTGTCTGTGTGGTCCGTTGGTGCTTTCCCTCCATGTACCAAGATGGAGAAATTCAATTTCCATTTCCTTTTTTACCTCATTTAATCCTTCATATAAAAGTTTTTTGATTTCGATTTCATAAATTCGTGCTTTTTTCCTTCTCAGTTCGTTCTTGGGCATTGGATTATTTTTCTTTTTATCGCAATAATCTCTTATTTCTTGGATGGACTTACGAGCAATAATTTTTTCATCATCAGATAAATTATTATATTGAATATTAAAATATTCAAGATTATGGAGGTGTTCCAAATTCTCGATTCTTTGAATATTATTATGACTTAGATCTAATAATTTAAGAGCCTTGAGAACTCCGATTTTTTCTGTTATCTCTGTAAGCTTGTTTCTGCTTAAAATTAGTGTTTGGAGCGAAATCAGGTTACTAAATGACTCGGGAAGGGATGTTAGCAAATTATTATCCAAATATAGTTTTTCAAGCGATATGAGATTTCCTATTGAATTGGGAAGGGATGTTAACGGATTACTTGACAAATAGAGAATTTTAAGTGATGTAAGGTTTGTAATCGACTCGGGGACTACCGTAAGCTTGTTCCTGCTTAAATTTAGCGTTTGTAGGGATGTAAGATTGCTAATTGACTCAGGTAAATACGATATATTACAATGATATAAATTCAATCCCAAAACCTTTTCAGACTCAACAACAAAACCTAATTGAGTCGAATTTTCAATTTTATAAACTAATGGAAGCTTAATATTTAATCTAATTTCAAGCTCTTCTAGGACAGCTGCTTCGAACCGAGGAATTTGAGTGTCCTTAAATATTACCTTATCATTTGGACCATCTGGCTTTTTAATTCCCGTTAGATCCTTACTTTTTGAATTGTTTAGTTTTCTAGTAATTGAGTTCTTGAAATCTTGAATTTCGCGAAATAATGAATCCGAATAT
>JBHLMB010000180.1:0-6013 GCA_048938565.1 Promethearchaeota archaeon
TAATTGATAACGGAATAAGACTAAATCAAGACGAATTAGATTTAATATTCCAACCTTTTAAAAAAAAGAAAATAATGAAGGCCATGGACATAAGGGATTTGGGATTTGGATTAATTCTCGCAAAAAGGTTAATTGAACTTCACGAAGGAAAAATAAATATAAAGAATAATCAGGGAAATGGTACTAGCTTCAGTTTCAGAATTCCTAAAAAATTGAAGGAATTGCATTCCTAAATACACCCAAAATCAAGAAAAAAATAATATAGATTAAGAAATGAAATGCGATGATTGAGATATACATTGTTGAGGATTTCAAGTTTAACATAAGGTTATTTAAAGCAATTTTTGAAACAATGCCCGAAGTTAACTTGCATTTTGCTGAAGATGGCCGTGAAGGCTTTGAGATGATAAAGAATGGAAATCCTGATATCATAATATTAGACTACAAGCTCCCAAATATGTATGGTACAGAAATTTGTAAAGAACTTAGAAAAGTGGATCGTTTTAAATCAATTCCCATAATTGTGGTTTCTTCTTCTCCCATCAAAAGATTAGTTGATAGAGAGGAATTTTTTAAAGAAGCGGGTTTCTCAAAATTATTTCCGAAACCATTTAAAGCAAAAGTTTTCTTGGATTATATCAAGGAAGTCATTAGCATTATTGAAAAAGAGTGATTCTTTTTTGTTAGTGCTTAGATTCTATTTTTGGAATAGAAAATGTGAATGTGGTTCCTTTTCTTAAGATGCTGAAGAATTTTATCTCTCCTCCGTGTAGAGTAATTAACCTCTTAGTTAATGACAATCCTAAACCCGAACCTGGTATTGAATTAACGATCGGGGAATTGATTCTTTTAAAATCCTTAAATATTAAGGAAAAATCCTTCCTTGCTATTCCAATTCCAGTGTCTTTAATTTTAAAGATATAATTATCGTGTCTCTCCTCTACAGTTAAATCAATACTTCCATTGAATGTGAATTTAATTGCGTTGCTTAATAAATTTAAAAATATTTCTTTTAATCTAATTGGATCGGCGTAAATAAACATTTGAGGATTTAAACCACGTATTTTAAATTCAAGCCCTTTTATTGAATATAATGGTTTTATGGTTCCATGAATTTGGTCCATCATGTTCTTTAGTGAAAATATTTCCTTGCTCAGGATTAATTTCCCTGCTTCGATCTTTGAGATATCAAGTATGTGATTTATCATTTCCAAAAGATGGTCAGCAGAATTCTTTATATCTTCGAGGAATTCAAGTTGCATTTCGTTAAGGTTTCCATAAGATTTTTCTAATAGAAGGTCTGAAAAACCTATAATGCTATTTAGGGGCGTTCTTAATTCATGGGACATTGTTGACATGAAATTTGTTTTAAATTGAGAAGATTTCATTATTTGTTCAATATAATATTTCTGAGCCTCTAAAGCCTCGTTCAGTTTCAATGTCTTTTTTTTTACTTCTTTCTCTAATTTCTTGCTAAATTCTTCTTTGAGAACTTCAGTTTTCTTTCGATCCGTTACATCTCTTAATAAACCGTGAAATCCTATTTTCTGTCCATCTTCATCAAATCTTAAATACGCTGAGGAGTCAATGCAAATTTTTTCGCCTCGATTGTTTTGGATTTCGTATTCCAAAGAGTGAATTCCAAACCCCACTTTATATATATTCTTGAATGTGTTTATAAGCTTCCCCCATGTTTTCTGATCCAAGTAATGTTTAAAATTTGTTCCAATTAACGATTCTTTTGGAAACCCTAATAGATTCGCCGTAGCCTCATTAGCAAAGGTGATATTTCCTTCAACATCTATTTCATAATACCCATCTTCCATGTTTTCAAGGATATTTCGGTATCTTTCTTCTGATTTTTTTAAGCTTCGTTCTGTTTCTTTTTTTTCTATTATATTTTTTAACCTTAATCCAATTTCGTTTAGCAATTGGAGTTCTTGCTTTTCAAAAATAGTTTTTTCTTGACTAAATACATTTATCTCTAATTTTTTTTTATTAATTTCTTGTTTAGTTTTTAAAAACCATTTCGTTTCCTGAAAACCTTCTGTCTTATAGACCTTATTCCCGTAGATTATTCTTGTATGGACTAAGCGTGGTGTTTCCCAAGCAAAGGGAATTACATGTAGCGTACCGTGGATTATATCTTCTATTTCTAAATCAAGCTCTTCTGTTAATTTTGTAATCCCATACAAGCAATTGAGTTCCTTGTATCTTTTTCTTAATTCTTTTTGAGCCTCCTTAACTACTGCTTCTGCTTTCACTCGTTCTGTAAGATCCCTTATTACTCCACAGTAGCCGATTTTTTCTCCTTTAGAGTCGTATTTTAAATAGATAGATGCTTCAACTACCTTTTGAAAGCCATTTTTTAAAGTTATATCCATTTGAATTTTAGATTCTTCAATTCCTGTATTATAAATTTTATAAAAAGTTTTTTTTAATTCAATTGCCGTATCTGGTGTGACAAATTCTTTAAAGTTTCTATCAATAAAATCTCCTTTAGCGTATCCAAAGATTTCTGAAAATTTGCTGTTTAAAAAAATATAATTTCCTTTCAAATCAATTTCGTAATATCCATCATTTGTTGATTCTAAGATATTGTAATAACGCGTATCAGATTCCAATAATTTCAAGCGAGAAACCTCCTTTTCTTTTTTTTCTAAGGCTTTGCGAATCTGCTTGCGTTCTGTAATGTCCCTACACGCATTTATAATGACTTTTTGCTCCTCCCATATGGTCTTTGAAGCATTTATTTCGATATGAATTATATTTCCTTGTTTTGTAAGTAAAGGCATTGTGAAAGATTTTTCTGTTTCGTTGATAATGCATTGTAGCATGTTTTTCACGACCTCGCTTAATCCCGACGGAAAAAGCGACTTAATATTCATCTCCATTAATTCTTCTAAACTATACCCTAACTTATCAATTACAATGGGATTTGTTTGGAGTATTTTTCCTTCATAATCAAAAACAAAAAGCATATCGTTTAAAGCCTTAAAAATTGATTGAAGATTATCTTTTTGTTCTTTAAGCAAATTTTCTATTCTAATTTTTGAAATAACAGTACCTATTTCTCTTCCAATTACTTCCATTAATTCCTTTTCTTCAATTGAAAATGAATTTTTATTTCTAGATGCGAGGTTTATAGCGCCAACTACTTTGTCTTTCTCAAATAACGGAATACTTGCCATTGAGGTGATTTGAAACCCTTCTGCATGCTTGGGATTGAGTTCTTGATAATTTTCGGCAAAAATTGCCTTCCCTTCTTTAAAAACGATGTTATATGGAGGATTATCTATATCGATATTATCAACCCCTTTGATAAAATCCTCTGA
Source organism: Promethearchaeota archaeon (assembly GCA_048938565.1). Classification (GTDB taxonomy): domain Archaea; phylum Asgardarchaeota; class Lokiarchaeia; order Sigyniarchaeales; family SOKP01; genus FT1-020. Next base: position 3,336 of record JBHLMB010000180.1, read on the forward strand.
AAGGTTTAAAGAATAAGCTATATTTGCTTTTTTGTTTTCTTGGTTGACTAAATATACCCCTCCACCATAAAAATCAAAATATTTTAACAAATAATCTAAAATTTTATCGAGGAGTACATTTAACTTGCTTGATTTATTACCTAAAAGTATAATATTATTTAGAAGATGTAGCTTTTCAATATTCTTTATGAGATCTTTGTCATTAACACTATTCGATAGATTCTTCATTATTTTTTTCTCTAATTTTCTCTATTTTTTGGAATAGCAAATGTAAATGTTGAACCTTTTCCTAATTGGCTTTCAAACCAAATATTCCCTCCATGTAAGTTAATGAGTCTTTTGATTAAGGAAAGTCCTAATCCCGACCCTTGTATGGACTTTACATAATCAGACTCTACTCTTTTGAACTCCTTGAATATAAGATCGTGATCTTCTTCAGCAATTCCAATACCCGTATCCTTTATTTTAAAGATCCATTCCTGTTCTGTTTCTTGGAAAATGATTCCAATCGTACCTTCAATAGTATATTTAATTGCATTACTTAGGAGATTTGATATGATTTCTTTGAACCTTACAGGATCTGCTTTTATTTTTACATCTTTATTAAAATTTGACTTGGTCAGAAGTAGCTTCTTTTCATCTAATTGTATTTTAAAACTCGATATAACCGATTCTAATACATAATTCAAGGAAAATTCTTGAATATCCAGATTGATTTGACCTGCTTCAATTTTTGAAATATCCAAAATCCCATTTATCATTTCTAATTGAAGTTCCGCAGAAGATTTAATGTCTAAAATGTAGTCTTCCTGAAGATCAGATATTGTTCCTAACATCCTTTCTAATAATAGATCCGTGAAACCAATGATGGCGTTTAATGGTGTTCGAAGCTCGTGAGACATTGTTGCCATAAAATTGGTTTTAAATTGGGAAGATTTTATAATCTCATCTAAATATTTTTGTTTTTCTTTTAATGATTCTTGTAATTCCTTAGTTCTTTCTTGTACTTCGGACTCTAAAAATTCGCTCAATTCTTCCATAAAGTCGTCCATTGCTTTTTTCTTCGTTTGATCTCTCATCAATCCTGTAAATCCAATTATTTCTCCATTTTCATCGTATCTAAGATAAATTGTATTTTCTAAATATATTCGATCTCCGTTTTTTTTTGTAAAATTGTAATAAATGGTTATTCCATCTTCTTCCTTTTCAACTAACTTTTGAAATGTTTTGATAAATAAAGCTTTTGTATCATTATCAACCTGATTTCTAACATTTATATTATATATTTCTTCTATATTAAAACCTAAAATGTCACATAAAGCAATATTCACATATTCATAATCTCCCTTAAGATTAATCTCATAATATCCTTCTTTTATGCTTGATATGAAGTGTCTATTTTTTTTTTCAGAGATTTCTAGTTGTTCTAACAATTTTTCCATCTTTTTTTTTTAAGCGATGTCCCTTACCAATCCCGAAAATCCTACTTTCTTTCCTTTTTGATTGTATCTTAAATAAACAGAAGTCTCTAAATACGCAATACTTCCGTCTTTTTTTTTGAACTCGTATTGGATTGTTATACCGTCTTTTTCCTCTTTGTATATTTTTTTAAACGCTCTAATCATTTCCTTTCTCATCTTATCACTGTATCTATCTCGCAGTGTAAGATTATACATCTCATCTTCCGTGTAATCAAACATCTCTCTTAATGCCTCGTTAAAATAAATGTATCTCCCACGCAGATCAACCTCATAATATCCTTCCTTAATACTTGAAATGAAATTACGATATTTCCTTTCCGATGCTTTCAGTTGGTGTATTAATTCTGTTGTTTTCTTTTTTTGTGTTATATCCCTTATTATTCCATAATATCCACTTTTAGTTCCTTTTCCATCGTATAATAAATTCACAGAGGCTTTAACAAATTTATTATTCCCGTTTTTTGTAGTATAAATTATCTCAAATTCCTTTCCTGGAATTTCCAAACGATATACTTCATTGAATACTTTATACACCTTTTTTGCAGTGTTATGATCCATTAGACTCCTATAGCTCGAATTTATAAGGTCTTCTATTGGTGTTTCTACGATATTACACAAAGCGGGATTCGCATATGTATAATCACCTTTTAAATTAACTTCGTAATATCCGTCATTTAAATTTTCAATAATAACTCTAGCATTCTTAATTAAATTATCTGATTTTATTATAACATCTCGTTTAGACGATTGAGTGAAATTCTTACCTTTTCTTTTATTTAAATTTTTAATTTTCATTATCCGCTTTCGTTTTAGTAATAATGTCTGTTTTTTCTTTAGGAATATTGAAAATGAAAGTCGATCCTTTATCTAATTCGCTCTCAAACCAAATTTCGCCTCTATGAAGGTGTATCAATCGCTTAATTAACGATAGTCCCAAGCCAGTTCCTTGAACTGATTTAACATATGGAGAATCTACTCTTTTAAATTCCTTGAATATGAGGGCGTGATCTTTTTCAGCAATCCCAATTCCCGTGTCTTGAATTTTAAAAATCCAGTCCTTGTCGTTTTCTTGACATATAATTTTAATCCATCCTTTTATCGTGTATTTTAAAGCATTGCTTATTAGATTTGAAAATATTTCTTTTATCCTTACAGGATCCGCATAAATAAAAATTTCAGAATCTAACCCAATTTTCG
>JBHLMB010000181.1:0-5386 GCA_048938565.1 Promethearchaeota archaeon
TTTTAGGACACCATAAACCGAATATCTTGAAATTGATTTTAGAAATACCTTAAAGCCTTTTTCAATCAGGGATTCATGTTCGTGAAAATAAGATGGATTTATATCGCTCTTAATCCCCTGTCGTAAAAATTCAAAAAATTCAACAAACAAGCTGTTTTTTATTGCGTTTTTTAAATATTTTTCGATAATAGTTTGGCATTGTGATTGATCTACGAGTGCCTTGTTAAGATAACTCAGCCCCTCAACACAATTATTTGCCTCAAAGCAACTGTTTGCAAGAATCATATAATTTTGACCCTTTCTTTTTGAACCTAGATCCTCTGCGGTAAGCTCATAATTTTCAATCTCGTTCAATATCTTAAAAGACATTTCTTCTTCAATCATAAAAAGTAGTTTAACAATATGAGCACATATTTTTTTATCATCGTCTCCATAAATCAAAAAACGAGGGCAATCGTGATAGAAAATTCTTTTTTCTTCATCTACTAGAATGTGAAACTCGCGTTCATTATCCAAAACGAGAGATCTTATTTTTATTGGTTTTTTCTGTGATATTATAATCGAAATCTTATTGCTTGGAAAACTTTGACCTTCTTTACACAGTTCTGTGCCATATTTCTGAGTAATGATTTCAGAAAGATTATTTTTTATCATGGGATTAAAATTTTGATTTTATGATATCAGATATTAATTTTGGAAATTCTTCCCACTTATTTATCGTTAAAAGTTGGCCTCCTGCGATTTTTGCCATTTTTTCCGCATCTTTCAGGTTGAATTGAGTTTCTGGACAAATAATTACAAAATTTACGCCAATTGATCTCATTATTTTAAGTTCTTCCATTGCTTGTTCGAGATCAAAAACCTCAGCATCAGTAAATAATAAATTAAGCTTTTCTCTAGAACTTGAATTTTTTTTAAATTCTTCCCTTGCCCATTCTAACGCCTTCTGAATTCGGGTACCGCCTTCTGCTTTAATGCTCAAAATTTCGTCTGCTAATTGTTCTAATTCGATTTCCTCATCTAGACCTTTTAAGACATGTGTATCGGACTCAAAAAAACATAAAGCAAGTTCATCTTTTTGAAGCCCATAAACGAGCATTGCAGAGCATATTGCCATTTGCGCTAGTTTTTCACCTTCCATGCTTCCTGAAATATCCATCTCAATACAGGCAGTTCTCAATCCTTTTGCAGTTTCATACACAAAAAAATCGTCGTAACTGATATGTTCTAGTTTTTTTCCTTTTTCTAAAATATGAAAGATAGTTTCTTCTAAATCGACATTCTCAAAATCATCCCCTACAGTATAAGGACGCACCGTATTTATAGGAATTGGCCCAGTTATGGAGCTCCCCAAGCGTGCTCTTGAGTAATACACGCCTAACTCGATGAGAAGGGCTTTTGCTACTTCTTTTACTTTCGCTTTTGAAGAAGCAGGAAGGTGATCTCTGTGAATAAACCATTGTTCCAATAAATTTTTTCCGCTTCCAGCTGTTAAACTAGAAATTAGCTTATCTTCTCCTTCAATTCCTCCAGATTGATTAGCACTTTCCAAGGCTTCGCCTAAGTCAAAATGTCCCAATGCGCCAAGTGCTTCCCTATTATCCGATTCCAATGATATATTTGTTAATTCGCTTATTCTTTCCTTGCTCAGTTGGTCTTTAATCTGATTCATCAATCCGCTAAGTCGTTGAAAATCTGCATTATTTTGTTCGATTAAATTTTTCAATAATTGATAGTTCGGTTCGATTAATTCAATTATTTCTTCTTCAGGCATTTGTAGATTTTGCCCCATACGCCTTATATCGTCTGATTCAGGATTTAATCCTACCTTTCTAAGAAATTCTACGGCATCTTTTAATTGGTCGGAATTATTACTGGATTCCATTGTTTTTCTTACGAGTTCTGGTAAGTGTTGAGCGATTTTTTGGCTACTTTGAATATTACGACTAGATTTTTGGAGTTGCTGGACTTGATGCGATAACGATTTTAAGGCCTCGTTAATTTTTGGTTGGTTATTAGCGTCATTTAAAGCATTTTGAAGCGATTTTTTGAAAAGTGAGTTCCAGGACTTGTTTGCCATTGCATTTTCTGTTAATTGTTCGAGAGTGAGTTTCAGGTCAGGACCTTGGTATTTTTTATCGTACATTTCCAACATTAAACTCCTGAGATCGGTTCCAAAATATTGATCTAATGAATTTGCTAGGTTAAAATTATGATCAAAAGAAGATTGATTCATCGAATTTTGCATTAGGGTCTCAGGATCGAATTTGGGAGCTTCTCCTAGATTTTTTGCAGCACTAAATAACTCGTCTAAAGTTTTAATTTGCTCCGATAATTCTCCTTTTAGATCATTTAATTGTTCTTTTGAAAGAGCATTCGTTTCCTTCAAGTATTTAATCGATTGGATGAGATCTTCTACATTATTGGAATTGATTAGCTGTTCTAAATCTGATTCGATATCTTGATTATCAAGTGCTTTACTTGTAATTTTTTCCCATTCTCTAAAGGATTTGTCTTGAATTAACTGATCCAGGCCCAAACAATTGCTTGCTTCAATGTCATCGGGTTCAAGAGAATTTATCTTTTGTTCTAATCTATTTCTTGCTTCTTCGAGTAATTGTTCTAAAGATGTTATTTGTTCCTTATATATTTCTGAATCGTCATTAAAAAAGTTTAATGCAGAACGATAAGGTTCTTCAGTCCGGTTTTCGCTTAATTCCTCTAAAAAATTCTCTAGCTCGCGCGTTGCGCTCGATTCTAAAGCCTTATTCTCTATCTCATCAATGAGCTCTTGAAGTTGTTCCATTTCGGATTTTAATTGGTCTTCGACTTCTTCCGTTCTTATAATCCCGTCATCTCCAAAAAAGTCACTTGCAGTTTTGTTTTTATAACTAGGAAATAATATATCGAAGGCGATAGTGCGAGCTAGGTCTTGATTGTCAGGATAGGAGGTGACTGCGCTTATTTCTATGAAATCTTTTGGAGCTAGCACCCCCTTACGATAGTAACGCGATAAAATCATTTTTGGAATGGATAGAACTTGACGAGAAGAGGGTACAACAATTATATCTGGATGATTTCTCATTCTTCGAATGAATTCAACAGCAAATTCACATGGATTCTCTGGAAAAACACCCATTGTCCATTCCTCTATTTAATTACGCTCCTAAGGTTTTATTTATGATGCGATCAATGATGTCTTGGGCTTTTACTCCAGGTTTTGGCTTAATACTTCCTAATAGCACATGGGACGCAATTTCTGACAAGTAAACATACACGGACTCTTTTTCGCTTTCTCCTTTGTCCCTTTCAACTTGTCGTTTTCTACCAAGTAATTTTGCCATTGCAATACCAGCTCGAATAGACGCGGGAACATCGATATCAACCTTATTTCGTCTTGTCTGGTCTATTATTGTGTAGATCAATTCTAATTCAGACTCATCAATCATAAAATGTTCGGGTAGGTTAACTCTAATGATGTCTAATTCCGTGGATTTTTCAGGATATGTAAGTTTAATCCATACCTTGATCCTGTCTTTCAAGGCCTCCGAAAGCCTGTGTGTTCCAGATAATTCCTCGGGATTCATAGCGCTTATGAAAAAAAAATCTTCATTCGCCCTAATTCGTCCCAAATGCGGAATGCTCACGGAAGATTCCTCCAAGGGCTCTAGTAACGTGTTTTGTGAGTACTCAGTAGCCCTATTTATTTCGTTAGCCAGAAAGGTCCCACCTTCCAGCATTGCGCTTAGCAATGGGCCAGGATTGAAAGCATCTAATACGAAGCCCTTATTAAGCGTGATGGCAGGGTCAAAACTTCCAAGAAAGTGAGATGGTTTTATAGATTCGTCCATCGTAAGCCAATAAAAATTCTTATTTTTCTGCTGTTGAGAGCGAAGACTAGCAAAATACCTGCAGAGAATGGTTTTTCCTACACCTGGAGGACCTACTAGCGCAGGAAATAATCCCGTAGCTTCTGCGTCTTGTAATAGCTCTAGAGCTTTTCCGTATTGACCTGACAATACAATTTCAAAATCTTCTTCGAACGCATCATTTACTAAAGCCTGGTTAAATAAATCCTTAAAATCGCTTTTATCCATTATCTCAACTGTTTTTTATTTTTTATAGATTAAACCAAAATAGGTAGCTTGACAGATTATCTTCTCCTAAAAGTAATCATTCACATTATTAAAACCTTAAGGTTTGCGATTCAGCCCTCTCATTGTTCCTTTTTTATTAGTGCTGTATTATTCTTCATTCTACTTTATACTTTCAAATTCAATAAATTATTGTATCTATTTGTATATAAAGAGTGAAGTAAACTTTCTTTCTGTAAGTGAATTTTAGTAAACTTTTTCGATTAGTGGATTCTAAAAAGAAATAATAAATATTTTGGTTGATTGTAATCTATTTCAGTTCCAATAATGGCATTAACCATAAAATATTTTTAGTTTTCGCGATTTTACATAGTTATATTATCAAAAAAATCAAAGGGCCTGTGGATTAGTCGCATATCGCTTCGTTCGCAACGAAGAGGCCGCGGGTTCAACTCCCGCCAGGTCCACCATATGCTCCTCTTGAATCCATCGACGCTCTATGAGCCCCCATTGCTGCACCTTCTGTACCTCTTGATGTTCCTGTTGCATCTACACTAACCCACGCTCCTCTGGCCATCCCTGTGGCAATTCCTCATATACCACTCAGAATTCCTGCCAATTGATCTAATATCGCATTTTCCTCGTAAAAATTCATAGATTCAACCTTCATACTTCTGATCTTTCCTTTCTGGTTATTCAAATCCTTTAAAATGCTTGTAGCGATTTTTAATGACTTATCAAGAAATATAATACCTTGCTTATCACTTACTTCGTCTAATTGATCTGTTAAATTCTTCAAATCACTCATTTTTGGTTTTAAAGTTCTCAGATTATTTACTATTTTCGTAATTACTGGATTTTTCTTGCTTTCAACCAATAGCTATGCTTTTCTTTTTTCCGTACTAAAAGCATTTAAATCTAACATGTTAACATTATCAATTATGGTAACACCCTTTTTCTCTAATTTTCCAACCAACCTTTCACGTAATCCTTGTACTCTCCAACTGTATGCGATTACCGGAATTATCGATGCTCCCACGATCAAGAACGGACTCCCAATAGTCGTGATTGGTTCTGCACCAAGGGCACCACTAAAAGTATCATAGATCAAGCGAATAATTGATACTATTGTACCGATCCCCGCATAACCCATTATGATACCGTAGTATAAACCATGCACGCCTTCAATGTCAGGCAATTCTTGTCTATCCGCCCTAAGTTTAGTTAAGGAACAAATGATCAAGTCGGCCACCGAAGCTGCAGTCCTCGTTCTAAGAGTTGATGACATAATC
>JBHLMB010000181.1:5396-5999 GCA_048938565.1 Promethearchaeota archaeon
ACGGGAAGGACAAATAAAGTTGCAAAAGGTAATAAGAATAAAGACGCTATGGTAATTAGCATGAGTGGGTGACCATAACCATCTGAGTAGGGTGAGTAAAGAAGCGTCGGATCTGCTATATTATACACGATCGTTCCCATGGAGTAAACTAAAAGTCCCAAAACTAAAGATCGAGAAAAAAGTTCTTTAAAACTTAAACTACTTTCGATCCCCCGTAATATGGCATATTCATACCTGTTTCTTTTTTGTACTCTATGAATCTTTAGCAATAAACGCGCCGTCATGATTGAAAATAGCAATATGAATAGCAAAACAACAACTTGAGTTAAAATAAAAAGGTATATCAAATCAATCTGTTTACTGTTTATTGGAACTAGCCCTGTAACGTCAAAAATTACTGGATCGCCTTCATGAATTATTACCATAAAAATACCCAATGGAATTTGAAATAGTAAGGATATTAATAATAATTTCGAGTATTTCTTCATTTTATTTACTTATATTTTTGTAAAATATTATATAAATAATTTACAAATAAGGCATTTTTGTATAAAAAGTATAGTGAAAACTCGAAAAGAAAAAAAATAGCGATAGTAGCAACAG
>JBHLMB010000182.1:0-5960 GCA_048938565.1 Promethearchaeota archaeon
ATATTACCATTTTAAAAGAAGAGATCAAGAAAAGGAATTTAAAAGCAAAAGGACCAATCATAGACTTTTTAAAGTATGGAGACGAGTTAAGCTATGCCATTGAATCCGTTATTGGCGAAAAGTTGCTATATAGTTTTGTTACTGATAATTGGGAAACGCTTGAACTATTAAAAAGGCTGAAAAGCAAGTATAATGCTTATTGTAATATATATATGTCTAAAAACCTGAATATTTCTCCTTTAAACGAAATTTCTGGAAAGGGCGTGGTTGGATACTTAGCAGAATTGGTAAAAGTAATCAACGACGATGTGGACATCAAGAAAGTTCTTTATTCAAAGGTAAGAAATTGCGTTGTAGTGGAAGATTTTGCTTCGGGCAAGGAAATTTACAAGAATCTTAATTTCAATGGAATGTGTGTGACCTTAAAGGGAGAGCAAATAAGATCTTACAAATATGTTTATGAAACACCTTATATGAAACAATTAAAAGGATTACTTTCAACAGGTACCCAAAAAGAGCAATCAAAAATACTAGAAACGGATATAACCAAGTTAAACGAAGAAATCTCTAATCTAAGGGTAGAACAATCCAAGCTAGACAACATTCAAAAAGAAGTCTTCCATAAAAAGGAAGTTTTTAACGATCTTCTTTATAATTTTAACCAGAAGCAAAGACTTACGAAAAAGAAAAATCAATTATATGAGAATATTTATGATTTGGAAAAGAAAATTAGTCAACTTCAAAATGAAATCGATGATTGCCAAGCTTTAATAGAGACATTTGAATCCCAAAATGATCCCGAATTGTTCAATATTACCCAAAAAATTAATGAAATACCTCACAAATTATCAATACTCCACGAAAAAAAGAAGAAATGGGAAAATAAGCTTGACAAGTCGAGAGAAAGTGTTCTTGTGATTGAAAAAATGGTAATCGAATTTACATCTGAAATTGAGGGTATGAGACAAGAGTATAAAAAGAAAAAGGAAGAATTTCATAATGCAGACAAGGAAGCCTTTAAAATATACCAAGAATTGGAAAATATAGAGGAAACTCTAGCTAAGACCGAAGAAAGACTTCAAAAAATAAGGGAAAGCGTGCTTGAAGCTCAAAAGGAGAAAAACACTTTAGATAGAAAAGGTATTCAACTGGATATCGATTTTAAACAAGAAACATTAAATTTTGATTCCTTAAATTTAGAGATCAAGTCAAAAGAAGATGATCTTGAAAGAATAACATTGAAAATAGGTGAAGATAAGGAGTTTATCGCACGTCCAATTCGAGAAATCAAGGATGACATTAAAGACATAGACAAAAAACTACTTGGATATATGGATGTTGACAATTCAATTTTGGTCGAGCGCGATCGATTGTTAGATGGATTGAAGAAAATAATAAAGAATCAAGAAGATTTGGAAAAGGATATTAAGGCCGCAAAAAAGACGGAAAAGAAACTTGAAAGGACATATTATAATAAGTTTAAAACCGTGCTCGAGGATTTAAAAACTAGTATAAACAATAAGTTTGTATCCTCTGAAATTAAAACTTATTGTTCTCTAGATTTAATTGGAAAATTTGAGGAGCTAGGTGTAGAGATTAAAGCAGCAACATCAAAGGAACAATTAAAATCGTGTACGGCGTTATCTGGAGGTCAAATTTCAATGGTCTTCATTTGCTTGATTTTATCGCTCCAAGAAATTAAACCTTCTCCTCTGTGTATGCTTGATGAGGCAGGGATGTTTTTAGATGATAAAAATTCAGAAGTTGCCTACTCCTTGATAAAATCTACATTAGATGAGAATCCAATACAGATGATTATGTTCATGCCAAAGACATCTAATTCATTATATTTATTAGCCGAAAAAGTAATTGGAGTAGCTCGTACCGGAAAAAAAGAGGTATCAACCATTTTTCTTCCTAAAATCGTGAAAATGGTGAGTGAAACTTGAGTAATATTGACGATAATGCAAAGAAGATAAGTCGTAAAATCGACGATCTTCAGAAAAAAGTATTATTGGGAAAAATAAATTTATTAGACTATGAACTTGTCCCTTTGTTTGATGAGCTAAAAAAATCAATAACAATCCAAAATCTTGATCTCAATTCAAAATCGTATAAAAACGCATGTGATTTGTTGGATAAAAAATTTGGAGAATTAAAGAATTTACTGAGCTCAAAGGATAGTCAAGAAAAGTTCCTTCAATATTTAGAATTTAATCCTGACGAACTTGAAATCGCAAGCTTATTTAATGGGTGTTGGAGTGAACCATTCAACTTGAGTAGCATGTCCCTGAGTTTCCTTCGTTTAAGCAAGAACAAATTAAGTAAAAAAAAAAGGAAAGGACTGATAATAAAACCAGTAATGAGATCTAATGCACAAACTGGAAAATTTATTCTTGAAGTTCCCGAACAAAAATTCACGGATAACATGATGGATTTTTTCAACAGCATTATTGCGAAACTACCATGTTTTTTTGAAGATATTTTTGAAGATGATGAAGATCAAATTGTAATATATGAGAAATTCGTATATATCTTACACTTATTACAATCAAATAAAATAAAATATCAAAAAGAAACCAATACTTTATATATATGAGGATGTGAGTGTTTATGAACCAATTTTCAATTTTAATGCATTTATTGAGCAAAAAAGATACCTTATATGAGATGGGTGCAACTAAAGAAGAGATACTTGCTGCGCTTAATTTAAAAACAAAAAATGATGATTTTTTTTTTCAGAATTTGATTACAAATTTATCAAACCACCTGGAAATTATCGGTTTACGCGTGAAATATAATCCTTTAGACTCCCATTGGTTCGTATCTTTTGATTTGGGCACTTCTGAATTAATTTCCGCAAATCCTTTTAAAGATCAACCCAAGCTAGCAGCAACACTGTTTGTTACACTTGTCAGCTGCATTAATAATTCGGGTGTTGCGAAACTACATCAAATTAGGGATTTACGTAAAAAAAAACTCGTTTTGGAGGATTTACGAGAATTAGAAATAATGGGCTATCTTAAGATTGATAAAATCAAGGGGGAAGTTCAACTTACTCCATTGATAGGATACAAACTAGATTTGGAGTATCTTTTCGTTAAATTAGCGCTTAAACTTAAGGAAAACGAATTAGAATAAAATTATTTCTCTTGAGAATCCTTAATTCTTTTCTTTTTTTAAGTAGGCTCTTAGATTTTAGACATTGTAATTGAGAATTGAATTAATATCAGTTCCTTTAATATTATCTTAATTATTTCGTTGTTTTCACTGATATTCAACCTTTTTAATCGCTTTTTTAATGCGGATTGGATCGTGGTTTTCAAATCATCGTAGTTGAGCTCGGTAAATGAATAGAAAGGACCTTATTGATCCTTGATCGACAGCTTGATCAAGCCACACGCAGCTAGAGTGCTTATCTTAGCATTCTGGACGAATATCTCAGCCAAATATTTCATAATTTCCAATTAATTAGTCTTTATTTAATTCAATTTTCCAAAAATGAATATTAAAATTTAATGGCGTTCGATTTGTCATATTCTCGTTATAATTAAAATAAAGATATAATATCTTAATATTTAAATTTTTGAGGAAAATGAAAATTATTTCATTTTGTTTTCTTAACCGTCTATATGTTTTTCATCACTTCTTAAAATATTCATTACTTGAGATTATATTGAGATTGATGAGTTGGAATTGAATCCTTCTATTTTTAATTTTACTTGTTTCCTTGATAAATGTTTCAATTGTCATTCATTTTGAGCTAAAATCCGTCCTATAGGATTTATTAAAGCGATTAGGGCTCAGAAAAAATATATTCAAATATTATTATCAATAAACAAAAGACCAGATCCGCTAGAATCCTATCTTAATCTCCCTAAATTAGGCAAACCTAAAAGCTTAAATATTATTAATCATTTAAATAGTCAATCATTAAAAAATCATTATTAAAACAAAGAAATAAAAATGTCAATATTATGGATATTAAGATTAAGCGATATTACTCTTTTACTCTTAATGGTCTTCCTTTTCGCTTATTTTCTGAAAAATCGAAGCAAATATGATTCATTATTAGAAAATAAATCAGCAAACCTTTTTACGGTTTTACTTTATCAACTTTTATGTTATTTTCCTGCCATCCTCCCTTCAGATCTTGCTGTTTTTTCAAAACCATATATTTTAAAATCTGTTTTAGTGATAATTTGGTTTATTATTTTAGGATTTATTTTTATCTTTTTTGGCGCTACCCTGATGATTATAACGATTATAAAGCGAAAAGCTATTGGAGGCCAAGACACTGAAGGAAAGCTTCTTACAGATGGATTTTATTCTTTTTGCAGGCACCCAATCTATTTAGGAATTTCTTTTATGGCTCTCGGACTTGCTATTGTGTTTATAAATTTTGATGGTTTACTCGTGATTCCAGCTATTATTGCCGTTAATTTAATTGAAGGAAAACTTGAAGAATTGTACGATCTTCGTCAGCGATTTAAACAACAATATATTAATTATAAAAAAGAAGTAAAGATGTTTGGTCCAATTTGGTTTAATATTTTAATATTATGCCTAATTTTTTTCCCAATAGGAATTGGGATCGTCTCTATATAAATTTTAATAGGTCGAGTTGATGAGGAAATGGATTCAATTATTATAAAATGGTTTTTGATTAGTTTAATATTTTTTTTTTTAGTAGGGACAATTATTCCAATGGTTTTTGTTAAAAAAAAGGGAAAAGATCCTCACGGAACTCATTTAAATGCTTCTATTTTAACAAGATTATCTCTTATTTCTATATTGATGTGGGATATATATTTAATTCTATTTCTATTAATAGATGACATTATTGGGAACTTTTTAGCCCTAAAATTCCTTAATCAAGACTTTTTAATAATATTTGGAATGATTTTAGTTTTTATAAGCTCAGTATTTGAAATTTTAGGTATGACAACCTTAGGAGAAAACTTTCGAATTGAATTACCTAAAGAAGAAACTGAACTAATAACAAGAGGCATATATCGCATTATGAGAAATCCCATCGTTTTTGGTGTTTTTTTAATATTAGTGGGTAGCTTTTTTATGATACCTACCATTCCGTTCTTGATTATTTGCGTCTTTAATGTTATTACATTTAATTCAAAGGTTAAAGACGAAGAAAAATTTTTAATAAAAAAATTTGGGGAAAAATATCTAAAATACAAGCAAGAAGTTGGAAGGTATTGCCCTTATATTTTTTTAAATAAGAAGAAATAATGAACTAATAAATATTAAATTCGGATTTTCAATTAATTTGAAGAGGTTATTTTCAGGATCATTTCTGCGACATGATTGTTGAAATCACCAAATCCTTCAATGGTTTCACCACATGTTACGAAGAAATCAGCAACTTTTATTTTTCGTTTTGTGAAAAACGAAGTAATTTCTTTTCTCATTTTTTCAAGTTTTGCTTCTTTATCGCCTTCAATCAAGTCGTACTTGTTAATGCACACATTAATTTCGTCCGGAAAGAATCGCACATCGTTAAAAAAGTCGAATTGTTGCTTTAAATCCCTATCCAATGCGAAAATGGCAATAATTTGCGTTGCAATGCGTGAAATGGTGATAACTCCCATTTTAACTACGGCCCTCTGGACATCCCCGCCCGGTGCGAAAATCGTATGAGCTTTTCCCGAATCTTCTTCACGAAATACTAAACGGTTTGGATGAATGGTTTTTGTTTCTTTTTCGTTCAGCTTGTCTTCCTTATCGCCTCCAGGCACTGTAGCTTCCCCTGAAAAATCAGTTTTCACGACTTGACATTTTTTTCCGCCTTCTACTTTTTCGATATCGCCTTTGTTCAAATATCTTACAAATAATCGCAAAATACTCGTTTTTCCAACACTAATATCTCCTAATAATCCTACATTTACCATTTTTATTTACCTCCTGTTTATGCTTCGAGAAGCTTCTTCAAAAGCAACTCG
>JBHLMB010000183.1:0-5951 GCA_048938565.1 Promethearchaeota archaeon
TCACCTAAAAAGAACGAAAAAACTGTCCGAAGCGTGCCACGCCGCTAAGAACCTATATAACCTGGCTAACTACCACGTGAGGCAAGGGTTCTTCTATCTTGACGAGTGGCGGAGGTACGAGGACCTCTGGCGCGCCCTCAAGGACTCGGACGCTTACAAGGCGCTTCCCTCGCAAACCTCGCAGCAGGTGCTCAAGCTCGTCGACAAGAATTGGAAATCGTTTTTTCAGGCAATGAAGGAATGGAAATCCCATCCAGAGCGGTTTAGAGGGCGCCCTCGCCCGCCTAAATACAAGGAAAAAGGCGGAGAATTCGTCGTCGTCTTCACCAACCAGCAAGGTCGCATCAAGGAAGGTTTCCTCCACTTTCCCAAGCGCTCGCAATTGCCGCCCGTGAAAACTCGCATCAAGGAGGGGCTGCGGCAAGTTAAAATAGTCCCCAAGGGACCCTACTACGCTCTTGAAATCGTCCACGAGCGAGAAGAGACCGACCTGAAGTTAAACGATGATCGAATTGTCGGGATTGATCTGGGGCTGAATAACGTCGTGACCATGGTAAATAACGCAGGGCTAAGGCCCGCTGTTATTAAGGGCGGCGCTATCAAGTCCATCAACCAATACTACAACAAGCAGCGCGCCAGGTACTCGAGTCTCAAGGACAAGCAGGGCTTGGGATTCGAAACCAGAAGACTTCAAAAGCTCGCTATGAAGCGGAACAATAAAATTAAAGACATTTTTCACAAGATTTCGAAAGACATCGTCCGGTATTGCGTTGCGCACGACTTCGGGAGGATTGTCGTCGGATATAACATTTCCTGGAAGCAAGGCGTTAACATCGGAAGGAGGAACAACCAGAACTTCGTTCAAATACCGTTTCTCAAACTCGTGAATCAGATCGCCTATAAAGCGGAACTTGTAGGGATCAGGGTCGTCAAGGTGAACGAGGCGTACACATCCAAGTGCAGCTTTATGGACAGGGAACCGATTGCGAGACGCTCTCGCTACTTGGGAAAACGGGTTAGCCGAGGTTTATTTAAAACGAGCAAGGGGGCGCTTGTCAACGCTGACGTGAACGCCTTTTATAACATCTTAAAAAAAGCATTCCCGAATGCCATCTTGGCCGACGGGATAGAGGGATTAGGGTTAATCCCTTATTCAATTACCGTTTCCTGAGCGAACTGGTCTTTTGAATAAAAATTTTAATCCCATAAAGGGAAATTAAAAATAACCTAAATAGGAAAAATTGGATAAATTTTTTATAGGACTACTTTATTATATATTCATCAATTATTCATCTTGGAACTAAAACCATGCTAACAACAACTCGAACGACTCAGAGATGTCCAAAATGTGGAAACGAAAATAGGGCAACTAATTATGTCTGCACATTCTGTGGAAAACGCTTGCGTATTGAAGCAATTGAAAGAATCTATTTTTTAAAAAGAATTGAAGAAGAATGGGCGGCTCCCTATCCTTGGTATTTGAAATGGCTATATCTTTTTACAAACTCCCCGCGTGCGTTCTGGGATATTAATCATATGCGTAAAAAGGCGCCTGGAAATACTATCTTTTGGGTAATAGTTTTATTATACGCATTTAGTTGGATGGTATTATTTTCTCATTTTCAAGTCCCTGGTTATTACGCTGAGGCTAATTTATATTGGGTTCCTTGGATGGGTTTTATTGCTGGTTTTGTCTTTGGAATGTTTTATCATTTCCTGTTCTTCCAAGTATTGATATGGTTGTTTTCAAAAGGTGCAAATTACGCAGTTGATTATTCTGAAAAGTTAGAATCTCGATTTGGAAAGAGAAAACAAGAAAAGATTGAAGCATATGACGAAGCCCACATGAGTCCTTTTAGTATATATAAAGGAGGTGTACTTCAACAACAACAAGCTCATAAAAGAAAGATGATGCTTTGTGCGTTTATTCCCTTTATCATTGTTTATTTCCTTGAAATCATCATTATTGCAGTTGCCCTTCCTTATAATATAATTATGGACGATGTTGGATTGGCTATCGTGTTTAAAGAAAATTATGGCGTGTGGGCCGTGATTTATGGCATTGAATCGCTTGCAATCATGTTGTGGGTTCCAGCACTTATGGCCATTGCTATCAGAGAATTATCCAATTCGTCTACCTACCGGGTTGTCATTTCTTCGTACATTGTTGGTGCATTAATTGCTGTGTTTTACTTTTTCCTCAGACCCGTTTTTCTCATTTATTAAGTAATATTTTATGATAGATAAACCAGAAATAAACTTAACATGGATTTCAATTGCTTTGAATTATGATGAAAATGATAAAATTATTATTAGATCTATAATTTTTAGTATCAACAATTTAGTATATTTTAAATCATACAAAAGAACTCAATTATGCCACGTCCTGGATTACGATCAAAAGCTCAAAAAAGACACGCCATTAGGACTCCTGGAAATAAAAATGTGACTCATTATTGGAGAAAAAAACCTCATAAGAGTCAATGTGCAATCTGTAAAAAACCACTTCAAGCAATACCTCAACTTCGTCCGGCGGAATTAAAAAAAACTAAATTAACTGCCAGAAAACCTAATAGGTTAGAAGGGGGGAAATATTGCTCAAAATGTCTCCAAAGACAAATTAGAAACGCGATATACAATCAATAATTGGGTTTTTAATTACTGTTCCATTGCTTACTTATATATTAATTTATGCCAATTCGTGTTTATTATGATAATTACGATTTCAGGTTTGCATGGTACGGGGAAATCCACTATTGGAAAAAAAATTGCCGAATCTCTTGGATTGCGATATTATTCAACTGGTCAGGCATTTCGCGAGCTTGCAAAAGAGAATGGGATGACCTTAGAAGAATTTACTGCTTATGTAGAAAAGAATCCTGAATACGACAAGAAGCTAGACGAAAAAATATTGCATCTCGCAGAAAAGGGAGATATTGTCCTCGATAGCCAATTAAGCGGATTTATATTAGCTTCAAAAGCTGATTATAAAATACTCCTAACCTGTCCTCTTGAAATTAGGGTGAAAAGAATGGCAGAAAGGGATAATAAATCGTATTATTTAAAGCTTAAGGAAACGACTATCAGGGAAAATTCAGAAAAAGAGAGGTTTAAGACATTATACGATATAGATTTGAGTGATGTTGATAAAATAAATGATACTTATGATTTAATTCTTGAAACAAAAAATCTATCGATTGATGAAATAGTACTGACCCTCCTTCATAAAATAAAGAACCATTGAAATAAGTCATTAAAATGGAAAAAATTTTATTATTTCTTTAATTTTAGATCTTGTTAATTGAATTTTCTTTACTTGATAAAATCTTGAACAAGTAAAGAAGGAGATTTAAATAATTTGGTGACGAATTATGAGCGTTTACGATATTGGAAGAGTATGCGTGAAAACAATGGGACGCGAGGCTGGAAAGTATTGCGTGATTGTTGATGTGATTGATAAAAACTATGTTCTCATTGACGGATTAGTGGTTCGAAGGAGAAGGACTAATTATAAGCATGTGGAACCTCTTGCTGAAACAATTGACATACAAAAAGGAGCTTCCCATGACGATGTTGAGGCGGCTATAAAGAAGGCCAAATTGACAAAAAAAATGAAGGAAACCTTCTCAGTTTCTAGTAAATAGTTAATATTAACATCCTAATTGAGTGAGAATCTTTTTTTATTATTATTTTTTTTTAATGAATTTTAATAAAAGCATAATATTATTTCACTATCTCTTATTGAAACTAAAGAAAAAAAAGGTCTAATCCATATATATTTGAAAAAGGTCTGAAGACAAAGTTTTAATGATTTGCAGGATGATTATTTATATTAGAAAATTAAAAATACATTTTCTTACAAGCGAGGATCGCCTTTGGGTAGGATTTCCGTAATATTATGCAGCTGTAGCCTAGCCCGGTAAGACGCTGGACTGGAATTATAGATTTATTGCATTAGATAACAGATATCCAGTGCAGGAAACTGCGCGTGGGTTCAAATCCCACCGGCTGCGCTTTTTCATTCAAATACTTTGGTTGGCAAAAGATTATTTAAAGACAACATATTTCTTGTCTATTGAAAGTAATGAAAACAAAGCAAAAATTATTAATTGATGTGCACATTAATGTATGTAATTAGCAACAACTAAAGATGTAATAATAATGAAAGCCACGCGAGAAGATAACATCAAAACGCTTGAAAAATCATTGAGTGGACTTTCACCTTTAAATTCGTTGTTAAGCTTACTTGGACTTTTATTATTATGAGACGCCTCTTCTTGCTTTGCGAGCCTAAGGGACTCGTGATGAGGAAGAGGCCTAAAAATTGCATCAAATTATAGTAGGTAAAAGAAAATGACGGAAAAAAAAAAAATATATGTTTCTGATATGATGGAAATAATTCGAGGTTCGTTAAACCTCCCCGATAAGGCATATTTCTTTGATACAACGCTAAGAGATGGCGAACAAACGCCTGGTATTAGTTTTACTCATGAAGAAAAACTTACAATTGCTGAAGCATTGAGCAATTTAGGAATTGATATTATTGAAGCAGGATTTCCCATTACATCAGATGGTGATTTTGCAGCTTGTAGAGATATAGCAAAACTCGGTTTAAGTTCTGAAATAATGGGACTTGCTCGAATGAAAAAGGTTGATATCGATAAGGTTATTGAAGCAGATATGGATAGTATTCATGTTTTTATATCAACGTCAGACTTGCATTTAAAAGAACAAATGAAAATGACAAGACAAGAAGTCATTGATAGCATCATTGAAGAAGTTACATACGCAAAGGAACATTATTCTACAGTATTATTTTCAGCTATGGATGCAACTCGCACCGATCTAGATTATCTAATTAAAGCAAATTTAGCTGCTGTCGAATGTGGTGCCACGAGAGTAAATATTCCTGATACGGTAGGAACAATCACTCCCAATGCTTTTGGACACATCATTCGAAAAAATTATGAGGCATTGCCAAAAAATATAAGGATTGCTGTTCATTGTCACAACGATTTCGGTCTTGCGGTAGCAAATACTATTGCTGGTTTCGAAAACGGAGCATCAGAAGCTCAAACGACTATAATGGGGCTGGGAGAGCGCGCTGGGAATGCCTCTTTTGAAGAAACAGCTATGTCTCTTTATGCCCTGTACCAAATTCCAATGAACATAAATACACGAAAGATATTTCCTACAGCAAAACTAATTGAAAGTTATTGTGGTGGTAAAGTAAAGATAGGACGACTCCAACCTCTCATTGGACAAAATGCTTTTGCACACGAATCAGGTATTCACGCTCATGCGATGATACAGCACGCTAGAGCTTTTGAGCCAATAACTCCCGAACTCATTGGAATCAAGCGTACAGATGCTACGGAAGATATTGTAAGTAAATCCATCAAACTTGGCAAACATACGGGCGGGCACGCACTTAGAGCAAAATTAGAGGATATGGGTATTCCTACATCAGATACTCAATTCGGAAAAATAATGGACCATGTAAAAAGATTTGGAGATAAGGGACACGAAGTTTCCGAAGAAGATTTTCTCGCCATCGTAAAAGATGTTATGGGGGAGCTTCCCGAGGAAGAGTTATATGTTACTTTAGAAGAACTCACGGCTTTAACAGGTTCTATCATACCAACATCCACCGTAAAACTAAAAATACGGAACAACGGAGATTTTATTGAACGAATAGCCTCTTCTGTGGGGGTAGGTCCTGTTGATGCGTCAATTAAAGCTATAGTAAAATGCTTCGAGCCTATGAGCAAGATAAAACTCTTGGAATATAGTATTGATGCAGTTACAGGTGGAACTGACGCATTGGGTCATGTTGCCATTGAATTAATGGATCTTGATACGAATAAGATCGTCAAAACTAGCGCAACACATGAAGATGTCGTAATGAGCTCCGTTTTATCGGTTATAAAAGGCCTTAATATGATAATGAA
>JBHLMB010000184.1:0-5931 GCA_048938565.1 Promethearchaeota archaeon
GAGATTCTTTCGATTTATTTATATAAATTATTTCACTTGGAACAAAGAAATGTCGGATTTAAAACTTGAAGTTACGTATTTTGAGAAAGGAGGGCCAAAAAATACTGAAAAATCACTGGAAATTGCTAAACAATATGCAGAACTTTTAAATATAAAAGATATCGTTCTCGCCAGCACGACGGGTACTGTGGCAGAAAATGCCAAGAAGTTTTTCGATCCAATACAATATAATGTGGTTATTATAACTCACGCATTTTATTTTACAGGAAGAAACATGCGGCAAGAATTTTCTGAAGAAAAAATAACTGAATTCAGGCAATATGGATATAAGGTTCACGCTAGTACTCACGCAATGAGTGGAATAGAACGGGGGATTCGCCTAAATAAAGAGGCCTGGCAATTCGTGGACTTGTATGCAAAAATGTTGGGATTTCAATTTAGTCAGGGTGTTAAAGTGTGCATTGAAATTGCGGCTACAACCTGCGATAGCGGATTGATTCCTAATCTGGAGAGAGATATAATTTGCGTGGGAGGTACTGGAAGAGGTGCAGATACCGTGTGCTTGATAAGACCGGCTCCTACTAGTGAATTTAAAACCTTGAGATTGAAAGCGATTCTTGCTAAACCAATATAAACTTTCTAATTATCGATTGAGAGTGATAAAACATTTTTAGCGATAAATTTGCGGTTGAAATTGAAAAAATTCGAGATTCATTTAAGGAAATCATACATTTCACTCCTCTTAATAAAAGTCACACATTTTCACGAATGTGTTCAAACGAAGTGTATTTAAAATTAGAAAACATCCAAAGAACCGGGTCGTTTAAAATTAGAGGAGCTTATCAAAAAATCTCAAAAATGACAAGGCAAGAGCTAGATAAAGGTGTTATCACTGCGTCAGCGGGAAATCATGGACAAGCAGTTGCGTACGCAGCTAGACTATTTAACGCTCGTTCTACTATTGTCGTGCCTGAAGGTGCACCAATCGTAAAAATTGAAGCAATCAAGAATTACAATCCAAATGGTACGGTAATAGAATATGGGACATCATACGATGAGGCTTATCTTAAAGCCTTAGAGATTCAAAAATCAAACGATCTTACATTTGTACACGCTTATAATGATATGGATGTAATAAAAGGGCAAGCCACTATAGGAGTGGAAGTTTTAGATCAATTACCTGATGTTGATTATGTTATTTGCCCAATTGGAGGGGGAGGATTAATAAGTGGAATAAGTTCTTATTGCAAAGCTAAAAATAAAGAAATTAAAATTATTGGAGTTCAATCAGAAAGTGCTCATTCAATGAAAGAGTCTTTTGACAAAAAATCTTTAACTATATCTGCTCTAAATGAAACGATATGCGATGGTATTGCCGTAAAAAAACCAGGTAAACTTACATTTGAAATAATAAGACAAAATGTTGATGATATTGTTCTTGTTTCTGATGAAGAAGTAGCTAATGCAATTCTCCTCCTAATGGAACGTTCAAAAATATTCGTCGAGGGGGCAGGAGCAGCAGCGTTAGCAGCCGTCTTATATAAAAAAATAAAATTAAATAACAAGAAAATTGTAGTTATTCTTTCGGGCGGTAATTTAACGCCTAATCTGATAAGCAGGATTATCAATAAAGGGCTTATAAAGGATGGACGTCTGTTGAAAATCAAGATGAAAATACCTGATGTTCCCGGAGCGCTATTAAGCGTTTTAGAAATCATTGCAAAAGAAAAAGGAAATGTATTAACTATCATTCACGATCGAGAAAGATTAGAACTCGAATATCAAAAAAGCGAAGTAATTATCGAGTTAGAAACAAGAAATTTCGATCACATCGATCAAATAATATCAAAATTAAAGGAACATTATAAAATAGACATTTTAAATTTCTAATTTATTAATTAGAATTATAACTATCATGAGAAGAAAAGACAAAAAAATTGTCGATAAAGCTGAAATCGAGAAAATTATAAAAGAATCTCGCTCGTGTAGAATGGTAATGTGTTCGAACAATATTCCGTATATCGTACCAGTATATTTTGGGTATGATGATGATATTATTTATATTCACTCTGCAAAGAAAGGAAAGAAGATCGATATTATCAAGCGAAATGGAAAAGTATACCTACAAATAGACTCCGAATCTCAAACAATTCCTTCTGAAAAGGCCTGTAAATGGCATTCAAGATATAAAAGTGTGATTGCTTTTGCAAATGCAGAAATCGTGCAGAGCTACGCAGAAAAAGTAAAAGCTTTGAGTATTATAATGAAGCATTATACTAGTAAAAATTTTGGTGAATTTGACATAAAAGAAATTGAGAAGATTGCTATTATAAAAATAAAATTAGAAACAATCACGGGAAAAATCTCCAATTGAGATTCAATAATATCATCTAGTTTGAATGCTTGATTTGTTTTAAAACGAAGTAATCCTTGTCAGATATATTTATTGTGATTCCGCTAATAAGTACAATTTTTCCAGAAAAATGTTCTCTTTTTTTAAACTCGTCAATCATTCTTAATAAAGCGGTCTCAACGAGGTCGTGATTTATTTTAAATAATTCTATTACTTGTTGATTAATATCATTGAGCTCCAGCAAGGCGTCGAGTCGTTCTGAATAATTATCGATTAATTGCTCATAAATAATTGTTTTCGAAGGATCAATATCTAAATCGTTTGATTCTCCTGATAAACCATTAGAACTCTGGGCCATTTTTAAAGCATTTAAAAAACCCATCATTGCATCACACGAAGCTGTTGGTTTTTGCTGACCTGGTCTTACAAAACTACCATATGTAATGGTTTCTCTTTTGATAACTCCAATGTGAGGACTGGCGAAAAAAATCAAATTTCCATTTCTTTCTTTAAGTCCTTCGAGTGACAGTACATCTGGAGGGTGATGACTCGCTGCAATTATTCCTGATACGCCTCCAATTGGATATCCCGCAATTCCGCCTAGGTGAAATTCTCGGTTGAATATTTTAGTTAACGCTTTTTCAACAGTCTCCCTTTCGGCTAACCTATTACAATCGTCAGAACATACGCTAAAAACGAGTCTTGAATTGGTCTTGTGAAAGCCTTTATCAATAAGCGCAATATTAAGCTCTTGAATTAAATCGCTAACTGTAAAGATTTTTCCCCAGCCTTTAAAACCTTTTTCTAAGATGTTTTTAAAAAGATCCATGGTTGATGATCAAGTTATTGTTAATACTTGAATATAGTAAATTGTTATTTTTATTAAATTTCTCCTGTATATTGATTACGGATTTTGCTAATTAAAAAAAAAAAAGATATTTTAGATATTAATCCTTATTGGATTATATTTAAATATTTTTCCTGAAATACTGGTGGTCTTGCATCAGGCCATCGAATAGATGCCTTATTAAATTCCGCCGTGAGTATCTTTTCCGGGTCTGAAGTCTCTTGTACATTGGGTATCTCACCATTTCCCCCATATCCTATTGGCACATAGAATGTAAAATCAAAAGGTTTCTTATTTCCGCTTTTAATGGCCTCAAAATACTTATCTACCGCATCTGGTCGCGGAAATCCTCTCACGGAGCCAATGAATTCACTGTCATTTAGTGTATAATCGGCATTACAAAAAATGCACCCATAAAGACTAGTGACTCCTATGCTCTTTGGGAACCTGTAGCCATAAAGTTGTTGGTTTACATAAATGTTTTGGGCGAATGAAAAGCTCGGCCATTTGCCTTTTCCCCATTTTAAATCCTTGACGAATGGATCGTTTTTTTCTTCCTTGTTTTGATACATGTTAAGTCCAACAAGCGCCACGGATCCCCACGCATTTTCTCTTTGGATATGATGTCCTTCTGGATTCCATTTTGGATTCGTATTCCGCAATCTTGTAACTAAAGTTGCAAAGAGAGTTCTATACGATTCGGATTCGTCCTTAGCGCCTCTTGCGCTCATGTAATGGCCCGTGATGAACATTGTAGTTCCCAATAGACCTTTCTTTCCAAACTCTTCATAAGAAACTATGCCATTCCTTTCCTCGTCATAAGTGTCTAAAAATTTTTGTTTTAACGATTTTCCTTCTAACTTTTCAATAGCGTCAAGGTAACTGAAAAAAGTTTTCTGTAAATCCCAAGGAACTTTATAAATATCATAATATAAGGTTTTCGTTACGATCTCGTTAAAAAAATCGCTTTGAACATACCCTAATCGTCCTCCAAGAGAAGCTAGAGGATTGTTCGTAAGAGCGTCTTGCCCAACGATGTAATATTTTCTCACACCTAATTTCTCTTCTTCTGCTCTTTTGAGAAAGATTTCTCTTTTTATGGGACAATCAAAACCCATTTCCGTGATAATTTGGCCTCCCTCATATCGAGGAATGGGTACTGCTTGTGCAAACAGACCTCCTGCACCATCTTCTAGACCTGCTTCTTTTGCAAGCTTTAATCCCACGTTACTAAAAAGGTAGCGAGAACACATTAGGTCCAAGGCAACCGGATCAAGGCTGGCCATAGTGAGCCCCTCTGATACCTTGCGCCCATATCCTATTCCTTGATGGTCAAGGTTGACAGCTTCTATGCTATCAACTATATGCAACATAAAAATTCCTTGATTAGCAACGCCCTTTACCATGTCAAGAATCGTATCCGTTAAACCTCCCGTCTTTTTTACAATGTATCTTCCATTGATATCTTTTTGTGGAATATAAGTAATTGGATCTTGTTCGGGAATCCATATCTGATGTGGTATGAGGGATCTCAAGCCCGGAATTTTCGAATCAGGTTTCGAGTATTTCCATTCTGAATCACTTGATCCAAGTACTTCCATTGAATAAAGTCCTATTCCAATGTTTTTCAGAACATTCGTGATTAACGATTGCGTGTGTACCTTGAGTTTCGATATGTTGATCAAGATAGGTTCTGGATATAATTGTTTATCTTCTGGATTGCTTGGATCGCCCCCTATAGCGACCTTATGAAGCGTGAGCGTTTCAAAATTCCCTCCATTCGGTACCGGAATTTCCCTACCTCTTGATGGATCTGAAATCTTATTAAGATCGTAAACCATGAGCTTATCGTTGGCAGATCCTGGAGGAATGAAGGTTCTCGCCATACTTTCCTCTAATCCGTTCATTGGATTATCATTTAAGGCATTATCAGATTCCTCTGATAAGTATTTTCGAACGAAATAAAAACCATATCCCCCATAGAAATCGTCAGAACGCCCTTCAATCACGGCTTCTGTTGTAACAGCCCGCCCCGTTCTTTTAAGATAAGTATAGTGAGCTGCTGTCTGCGCTGATGTTGTTGCACCTTCGCCAATTGACATCTTATAATAACTAATGCCGGCTTTATCGTGAAACCATCGTAAAACGGCTGCTACTAAAGGCCATTCTGTCATTGCGTTACTTCCAAAAGCCGAACCGTGATTATAAGGATTTATATTTTCAGAACTTACTAGATTAGGTTTGAATAATATTTTTTGTCCGTTTGAAATTCGTTCTTTAATGTTCGCAAGGAAGTTGGTTTCTTGGTCAAGCGATGTTAACATCTCGGATACATTATCGTAGATGTAATCGATTCTCGTTTTAACTTGCGTCCACGCCTCCTCGCTTCCTTCATTAATTACTTTTTGTAGTAATTTACTAACATCCTTATAGGCTTTTTCTACATCCATCCGAGAAACGCCAATGGCAGAACCACTTTTATCTAAAGTTTGGTTGCCTATTGCTGAATCGACAACCTTTCCTTTCAAATTGAATGTCATTTTTTTCTCGGAAAATATTTAGTTTATGTATTTCTAACAATATTAATTTTCTTTTAATTTAGTAAAAATATTATATTTAATAATATCTTCTATTAATATTCAACAAGCAACTATTAACAAATAATTATAAAACAAATTGATATGATCTCATGAAGATTGTATTTAGCAAAAAATATTATAACTCCTCATAT
>JBHLMB010000185.1:0-5361 GCA_048938565.1 Promethearchaeota archaeon
TCCTCTAATTCCTTATTGTAGGATTTTCTTCCCGCAGAAGTTTCAGCTTTTCCAAGAGCTTTGTATCCAGTGCCATCAATTATTTTAGCGATATCCTCGTAATTTAATACCTCAGTATCGTAAATAACAGTCGCTTTCTCAGTTGAAATATTTACATTTGCATTTATGATACCAGGACTTTTGGACAATGCCTTTTCAATTGTTTGGGCACACGACGCACAAGTCATGCCTCCAACTTTAATGATTTCTTTTTCCGTACTTGGAGTGGCTCCGTATCCCGTATTTTCAATGTTTTTAATTATTTCGTTTTTGGTGATTTTTCGTGGATCGTAAGTAAAATACGCTTTATTCGTTGCAATGTTAACATTAATATTATCAACTCCATCAACTTTACTCAAGTTTTTAGATATCGTCTGAGCACAAGAAGCACAATGCATTCCTTGTATGTTTAGTTTTGATTTAATTACTTGTGTTTTTTGATTTTCCATAAATTATCACTTATAGTATTACTTTAAAGTATATATCGAAAGATACATATATAAAACTTGTGTTAATTAATCATAAGTAAAGATTTAATTCGAATTATTTCAAACAAAAACAATGGATGGGAATCAAATAAATAGTGATTTATTCATTAAAATAAGTATTTAGCATTGATTAAAAAGGTTCGATTTAATTTTGTTAAATAAGGAATTTGAAAAAGAAGGTAGTTTAAATTTCAGATCCACAGGTAGGACAATATTTCATTTCCTTATCTTGAAGGCTTCTCCCACAATGTGGACAAAAGGAATCACGATTTCCAGTTGAATTGGATTCTCCTCTAATTCCTTCAGGACTTTTTTGATTGCTATCACCGCGAATTAAAACATCGCTCTGAGCTTTCGAAGAAGTATATCTACTTAGTAAAGAGTAAATGACTATTACTAATACAATAAAAGTTATTAATCCAAGAATAGTGAGAATCCAGAAGTTCCAACCTCCACCATTCATCATGTCCATCATTCCATTATAATCACTTAAAATCATTTTTGCCGTACGCCTATTTGTTTATATCTTGAGCTATAATTAAATACAAATCATCACCTATTAGTATATACTACAAAGTATATATTTAAATATTCTTATTATAATAGTATAAGTAGAGTAAAAAATAGGGATATAAAATTTAATCCGGTTGAATAAAAATGAAAGAGAACCACTCTAAAATTCAAGTAAAAACACTCACGAAATTCTTCATATTAACCTTGTTAAAGTCAAAAGAATCAGTCACGGGGTACCATATCCTTAAACGACTTGAAAAAGATTTTGAAAAAACAACAAGTCCTACTCATGTATACGACTTTCTTAAAAGCCTTGAATCAGAAGGTTTTGTTAAAAGAGTTCCTAATCCCAAGTCTAAACGGGGGAAAGGATTCAAGCTCACTCCTTCAGGAATGGAATTTGTTGATCGAATTTTCTCTCGGTTTGAAAACTTGATTGATGTGGCGATTCAGTCAAAATTAAAAATATGTTCCAGTTGTGGGGTTAAATTATACGACGAATATCATGTTGAGAATATGGGAGGCAAGGCAATGAATTTTTGCTGTAGACATTGTGCAAAGGCTTATAAAAAAGCACATGATATTGAAGATATCTAATTTCATAAAAGTACTATCTTTTTCGCAATATTTTGAGCGAATTTTGGTGCTATATTTTCGTAATATTTTATTATAGCTTCAAGATCGTCTACTGCGACGGGAGACCATCTTATCTCAACCATTCTTCAAACCGTTTCTTTACTTCTTAGTGAGATAGAGACTCTCCATTGTCTAGTTGTTCGAGACCTTTAGAAATCGCTTGTTGAAAATAAATAGACTCCATTATATCGTCGTAATTGGCATCCTCTGGAAGTCTTTTAATCGTTTCAATTAGCTATCCTAAGCTAAATAATTCTTTTAGCCATATTTATAGCCGAGTTAACATCGTTGAGATTTAAATCTGTCTATAATAATAGCATTGTTAATAGAGTTCAATCTATTTTTTCCTTAATTTTAGTTCGACGCCTTCTTTCTTCGCAGCTTCATTTAAATGATCTTTAATAATAGACGCTCTCGCTTTTACATCGTTCAAATTCATATTTTCGTCCCTTGTTTTTTGTTGGGCTTCCTTTAACGCCTTTTTTAAAGCTGGTATCGATAGTAAAGCCGTAGCGATGCAGTAATAACTTTTTGACCTCCCTTCGTTATATTGATTCAATAGTTCCTGAAGTACAGTCATTCTTTTTTTCTGTTGTTCGAGGAACACATCAAGACCGCATTCTTTAATGGTTCTTAAGTTAATTAATGTTTTTTTATGCGAAATAAACGAATCTCCCTGATCCCATATTCTGATTTTCGGACAAGGGAATTCTTTGCATTCTGCGCAAGTTTCAAAATTTTTTTTCTTCACGCAACACGTGATAATGGAACACGACGGATGTTTCTCAGAAAAAAGTGGACCGCCGCATCCAGGACATTTAGACTTTCCAGTAGCGTTGTAAGTGGGGCATAAACCGCAATCCAGTCCACAACACGCTATTGTTGGATGTTCTTTAATAAATGTCATTCGCTAGGACTATTCTCATGTATTTTTTTTTATTAATTTCGGACATAATATAAATTTGATCATTACCCCTTTTTTAAATGCTTGTTTATACAACACGATTTTTAAAATCACTAAAATAAAAAGAGAAATAAAAAATTTAATCATAATTCATTTCTTTTTTTTTTATTTTTATTAATATCGTAGTTCTAATCACTAATCTACTGATATAATCTGATTATTTGATTACTTATTCATCCAATTTGATGATTGTTGTATAATTGATCTATATTCATTCCTATTCTTAGTACTTTTGTGATGAATATATGACCTAAATTGTTAATTTTCGAAAAATATAATAGGAAAGATGCTTAGATACAACTAAAAAAATTCAGGTGGTAATATGGACTTAATGTACGATTTAAACGAGGAAAAATTCTATTATGTCGAAGAAATCCCAACTAAAGAGGGAGAATTCAAAGATGTTGGGTTAAAAAAACTTGGAAAAAAAGTTGAAGAATTCACGAAAGATATATGCGTCAAGTTTTTTAACATCATTCCGTTTATTGGTGAGGGGATTCTCGACAATCTCAAATCTCTCGAAGAAAAAAAACGACCTTCGGAATTAACTATCGACTTATCACTAGGATTTAACGCCGAAGGGAATATACTTGTCGTGAAAACGGGAGTTAACGCAGAGTTTAAAGTGCAACTTAAATGGAATAATATAGAAGAAAAATTAAAAGATTAAAATAATAACTAATATGAATTTAGTAGAAATCCAAAAGGCTGTTGTAGCAGTATCCATTTCCGAAGGAAAAGAACTAGATCTCGTTGGAACGGCGTTTTTTATTCACGAGGAAGGGTACTTGTTTACTTGTAAACATGTGATTTATGGTGATGCGAGGCCAAATCAAGACATGAGAAACAACACGGTTATAATACATTTTAATAAGCGTTTATATGAGGCGGAAATCGTTCACGAAAGCCCTTTTCTTGATTTCATAGTCTTAAAAGTAAAAGATTCCACAAAGAATAAATTTCCAATTGTTGAACTAAGCGAAGAACCGCCCGTTGGATTGTACAATGAACTTCGATTTGTTGGTTTAAAACCAGAGGCTTCAAGAATTGATGTACTAGATGGTAAATTGTTAACTTCTCGGATATTAATAGACGATACCGCTTATATCAAAGTAAACGCTAATCCTATTGAAGTTTACGAAGGAATGAGCGGAGGATGCGCTTGGCACATTAGAATGGCTAGTGTAATTGGAATAATTGCAAGAAAGTCCGAAGAACAACCCAAAGAAGGACTTTTGATCCCAATGAGCTTAGTTCTCGATGAGTTTAGAAGCGTTCTTAAAATCGGCGAAGAAAAGCCCATAATTCGTCCAAATATTTATGATAATCTCAATCTAAATGAAATATGGTTAAAGACTAATAAAAGAGGTATGAAAATCAGCTTAAGTTCATTAAATCAAGATAAAATCGTATATCATACACCAATAGTAATTAATGGGAGAATAAAAGGATTAAAATCTAAAAGAAATTATTCCATTAAGGGTTTCGTTAGAACAGATAAAGAATACCCAAACGGCGGCACATATATTGATGAAAACGGATTTTGGAAAATTAGTCGCATTAACTTAGAAGCAGCAAGCCACAAAGTATTTTTCCGGATATTTGAAAATGAAAATTCCTTGATTGCTGAGAGCGAAGAAATAACGATAATGAGATTTTCACGAGTTAATGAAGATTATACTTGCGTTATAAACTCTGTCCTCGATACTAATAATAATAAAACAATAAAAATCGGTCTTAATTCTCCTGTAAATAAGGACGAGTTCACCAGTAAAAAAATACCCGCAACAGGACAGTTAATTGGAGCCCCTAAAAACCGTAATTATTTCGCAATAGCTTACATTTATACCGATGAAGAATACGAACAAAGTGGAGCATTAGTAAATAAAAATGGATTTTGGAAAATCGATTTGATTCATCTTGGAGGCCATAAACACGAGTTATACTTTAAAGTATACGATCAAAACTTGAATTTCATTACAAAAAGCGATTCTATATTTATTTACAAGAAGTATTGAAAAAATCGAACTAAATTACAAATTATTCTATTTTTTTAAACTAATATTTTTTTTTCCATTCTTGTCAACATTATTATCTTAAAAATTTGATAGGTTTATTTCAATTTTGAAATGACCTCATCCTTGAATATTTTAAGGTTGTCAACGGATCCCATGAATGTAAAAACTCTCAATCCACGATTGATTAACTCTTATATTGCCTCAGCATGAGCGTCTGGAGTTGATGGAGTATTTTTAACGATTTGTTCTGCTTCCTTTGCGGAAAGCTGGTTCATATTTTTTAACCTCGTCGTCCTCCCAGCAATCTCTTCTTCTGTCGGGTCTAACCAGAGAGTATATCCCGCCGCGAGTCGTATGTCGTCAGGTGATCTCCCTATATCCTTACACGCTTTGGCTATCTGAACCCTGCGCATCTCCACTCGGTCTGGCGTGGGATCGAATAAGCAATGAATGATGTCCGCGTGTCGCGCCGCAATCTTGATCGTCAAATTCCCAAACACTCCTGCCATTATCGGCACGTCTTCTTGGATCGGGAGCGGACTATTTAACATGTTTTCAACCGAAAAGAGCTTTCCTTTATAGGTGGTGTGCTCGTTTCGGAACATGGAGGAGACAATGTTTAACGCGTCTTCAAAGCCTTGGATTCGCACCCTTGCTGGAGGGAATTCTCCGTAAAAACCCCTAAACTCTGCTTCGTGCCATC
>JBHLMB010000185.1:5371-5905 GCA_048938565.1 Promethearchaeota archaeon
CCCGCTCCAAGGCCCATTACGAGCCTTCCATTACTGATAATATCGACAGTTGTCGCAATTTTCGCCAAAAGCGTCGGCGCTCTATATCCATGGCACGAAACCAACGGTCCTAATCGAATCGTGTTAGTAACGGATGCAAGCGCTGCAAGTAAGGTCCAACACTCAAGAGGATGATTTTCCTTGCCCATTGGATTCGTCATGATCATTAGATGGTCCGTAATCGTAAATAAGTCAAGACCAATGTCTTCTGCCGTCAGGCAAATTTTTTTCATCGTTTCGAAATCAAGCCCCTCGGGAGGGACATGATACCCAAACCAAATATCTTTGTTCGTCTGATGACACCTCGAATTCATATAAAATTATTAATTTTGATTCAAGACATTTAGTTATTTAAATTCTACCTTCAAAAATTTATAAAATCTAAAAGTTCGAAAAAGTTTTATTAAAAATTGGGTTTTTTTGTTCCATTTAGGGTTCAAGTCTATTCCTTTAAAAAAGATAGTACAAAAAATTGTTTTTATATTATTAGACCAA
>JBHLMB010000186.1:0-5903 GCA_048938565.1 Promethearchaeota archaeon
ACGCTTGCTTAAAAATAGAGAGAGTGCGATTGTTTTTAAAAAGATTAAAAAATAATGAAGGGAATCTAAAAATTATGTACAAGTATAACATTATATTATTTGTTTTATCAAATATTTTATTTTATCAATTAATAAGTTAAAATCATTTCTAGTGCTCCTGTGATTTGTAATGGCTACTCTAATTGCATACATGTCATTCAATGTAGTACAAGAAGGAGCAGCGATTCCTCTTTCATGCAGTTGTAATAATAATTCCTCATTAATTTCATTCAATTCATCTTGATTTCTTTTTCCATCATTATATTTAAAAAGAAACCACATAATTATATCCTTCTTAAAGTCTTTTAATAATTCAAGGGAAATTTCATGCTTCAGTGAGGTTTATAAGCTATGTTGGAATAATAAATAATAACACAAAAATCACGGGAAATTTAAATGAAAATAAAAAACAATTTATTTGTAATTTTACTAATTTCCTCAGTTTTTAGTTTTAACTTGACGCTATTATCTCCAACAGAAAATTCCACAAATCCCTTTCTAAGAACATCGGGAACACATATGTCAGGTGACGATCATTTAAAGCGAGTTATCGTGGTAAACCATTCTTACGATACCTATTTTGACGATTTTTTATATTGTGCGGCAATTCCAGCAGCAATACACTGGGAAGGCGATTCAAGACATGAGTCCTTACTCGTGCAAGATCGCAATACTCGAATG
The DNA here is from genome assembly GCA_048938565.1 of Promethearchaeota archaeon. GTDB lineage: Archaea > Asgardarchaeota > Lokiarchaeia > Sigyniarchaeales > SOKP01 > FT1-020. The sequence continues at coordinate 721 of JBHLMB010000186.1, forward strand.
GTTAATAACTTATACAGCGATTGGGATTGTTATTTAGACAAGATTGGTGGATGTCAACACGTGGATTACATTGGAACGATAAGTAACGACCGAAAAAACGAAATAAATGGTTATTATGGCAATCCTTCAGACATTCAACAGGTATCTTCGTCCCAAGATATATACGAAGCAGCAAGCGACATAGCCACTTATTATTGGGGTAGTGAAAGAAACACCAGTATCGATACCGCCGTTTTATGTTATGTACCTGAAGAGGATGGGGGCATTGAAGAAGACCAAACCATCTCGGGAGTCAGTTCGGGCATAGATAATTGGAGCGTGCTAATCAATTCGTCAAATATTGGATGGATTGACGCAGAAATTTCGTGGAACGACGTGTACGACTCAAATTACGAACTCTCCATCACTGATCCGTACGCACTTCATTCTGAAGATTATACTACTGTTGCATCTACTTTTGAAAGCCAGGAAAGCCAAACAAATAATGTGATTCACCAAGATCAAGGATACGAGCATATAACAATGTCGCCATATTACTCGGGGCGTGCGGTTACGGATTTATATAACCTCACCGAGCTCAGTGAAAACGATGGGACGCAATCCTTTGTAGGGAGCGTTACGAACGATAATTATTCCCTTCCGGAATATCCATTTGATGACATGTCAGAGCACGTCGTTACTGGACTCTTAGCTGGGCAAACAATCACGGCACTCTTAAACTGGACATATGTTGATGGGGTAATAATGGTTGTTTTTTTATATAAATATGAGGAATCACCATTCCAAGACGGGACATGGGAAGATTATATCAATTTTGGTATGGCATCAATGCCGCCCTGCAGTCTTTCTTCAACTATACAGGTAGATGGAGATTACTCGTTATGTGTCTGGTTATATTTTGGAGAGGGTACTATAGATTATGATCTCAATGCAACTTGGACCTGTGAGTTAGAAGATATACCTACAGAAACAAATTGGATCATTGAACAACCAAATTCAGGAACAGACGATTATAACTACACCATAACTCAATATCGAAAGCCAAATGAGGGCGCAATAACTTCAGTGATGAATGGCGCCGTTGCGGCATCATTATTGGATGTACCCCTTTTATACACGGCGGGTTCAACTCCAGAGGGACAAATCATATCGGCTTTAGAGGCGTTGAATATATCGAATTTAATCGTGATCGATCCATGCGATAAAATTGACGAGAGTTTATGGTCAAGCAGCTACGATATTAATGCATATTCCGACGAGAATTCCGTGTTCGACTATATTTACCAGTTGGGTTCAGCTAAAACAGGGGAAAAAGACGTAGTCATTCCAGCAATAGGAGGGGCGTGGTTTTCAACTGCAGCCCTCGTGGGGGCGTATCATGCGGGACCTGTCATGCTACCTTCAGCAAGTCCAATCAGAACAGCAACATCAAGATCAACTATTGAATGGTGGTATCAAATAGACTTGTATGTAACAAGATGGGGCACGAGTACTTCGGCAAGTTCTGCCCCAACCTGGGACGCAATGACACAAATGTCTAGCGATACCTTTAGTTGGTTGGAATCGCTTGATGCCGCATTTAATCCTAGTTGTAACGATGTGAATGAAGATGGCGTGCCTGACGTAGGAGATAGTTTCGATTATTCCGAAGACGTTGATATAGTAGTCGTGAGTCCGTTAAACGCAATAAAACTAAATTTTGATGGATCGTTAGTAGGGAAAGCTTCAGTTGGAAGGTTTGCTTTTGCCGATCCAGTTTTATCAGGAGCTTGGGCCGCAAGATGCATGCTATACTGGCAAGTAGGCTTTTCAGATGCGGATAATTACGAGAATCCCTATGACCTGCCAGCTGAAACAAATCATTGGGACCACGCAGGATATACCTTTGTGGCATATACTCACGACGATGGAATTATAGACGACGATCTAGGTGACGACGCTGACGACGATTACCCAGGAGGCAGTCTAAATAGAAGTTATTACATGAGCGATGAGTTCCCCCAATATGCGATGCAATATGGAATGTCAAACGAATTCAATACAAATTACACCGAAGTTAAAACAATGCTAGAAGATGGCCTTGCATTGTGGGTACACGCAGATCACGGTAGCTATAATAGCATGATGGAAACTGGAGATGGTTTTCTTGGTCTTTCAGAAAAAATTGAAAACCCTTGGAGAGAATATGAGGATGGAATGTCAGTAGACATGCCTAATAATAGCATGGGCCTAGTAAATCCCTTTCCTATAGCAGAATCTTCTGGAGCCGATTGGTATTATGGACTGAATAACGTGCACTCGTCAATGATGTACTTCCAAGATTGCCAATTTGGAGCGAGTAGAGGTCCGTTGTTTTTCGCAGAATTAGGGGCAACTTCCATGGTGGCAGATGTATGTTCGATGTACATCGATCCAAGCCCCGTATATAACGATAGACTAATTAAAGGACTATTCTTAGGATACCCCGTAGGAGCCGCCAATCGATGGGCAATAGACGAATCTGGTCCTCTTTATTCCTTGCACGATCCACCCCCAGATTTCATGGGTTATTCCATTCAATGCGTTGTTTATGGCGATCCCGAGCTCGTATTAACCACGGAGACTTTATGGATTCAAGCTAATAGTGTCGATACGGGCTATGATAACATTACGGTAGTTGATATTCAATTATATAACCAATCAGGAATGGAAACGCTACCAGATACGATATCTGTACTTATAGACAATTCTGCATCGGGAGTAACACTAGTTTCAGAGGGAAATGGTCGATATATTGCTGGTACCTCCCTGACACCAGGTAAACACGTGATGAGGATTGAAGTTTCTGGAAATGGATATCACGACCACGACTACAACACATTAATAACAAAAGAATACATCATCAACATCCCTGGCACTTCAGATAATCAACACACTTCCAGCGTCCCTGGATTTGACACCGCAATTATCATATCAATGTCGATTATTAGCGTGATAATCGTCATGAGCTATAAAAAATGGAAATCTCTAATTAAAAAATAATTTTTTTTTCTACTTATTTAATTTTTTTTAAATCAATAAGAGTAATTTACAGAGCGATCTTTCTCAAATTTTTTCTAAAGTTGAAAAATGTCATGCAAACTTGGAAAAGGGTTGATTAGAGTTAAGATTGGAAATGACTTACCCTTTCATCTCACCATCAACAACACTGAAATAGATGTGGATTATTTTATCGCTCCGAAGGTCTCTTGATTTTTCCATTGTAAATACACTATTAAAATATTACTCCTTATTCTTATCCTAACCTTATAAATCCTCAAATTCATCAATTTAGGATTTAAATCAACGAAGAGGCAAAATATATCAATTATAATGTGATTTCAATGGAATTTAATCTTAGATCTATTGATTTAAGCCCTTTGAGTTGATTTATTGATACCGGAAGGTTTGTAAGCATATTCCCGTAGAGATCAAGTCTTTTAAGGGATGTGAGATTTCCTATCGAATCGGGAATCGTTTTTAATTCGTTACCTCTCAAGACTAATGTTTGAAGGGATGAAAGAAAGCCTATTGACTCCGGAAGTTCTCTCAATGAATTCCCGGTTAGGTCTAGAAATTTAAGTAATTTTAACTTACCAAGTGATTCTGGAAGTCTGACTAACTCATTGCCTTTTAGATCTAATGTATAGAGGGATGTAAGTTTTCCAATTGATTTTGGGAGCGTCTTTAACTTGTTACCTTTCAGATCTAATGTTTGAAGAGACACAAGATTACCAATTGACTTTGGGAGAAATAATAATTTATTGCTTTTCAAGTTTAATGCTTGGAGCACCTTAAGATTACCAATTGTCTCTGGAAGGCTTGTTAAACGATTACTTGAAAGCTCGAGTTCTTTTAGCATTGATAAATTACCTATTGATTCAGGTATGTCCTTTATTCGACTACCCGTCAAGATTAGACTTTTAAGAGATACGAGATCTCCTATTGTATTTGGGAGCGTTTCTAAAGAAACTTCCCTTAGATTGAGCAATCTTAGATTTTTAAGATTTCCAATAGATTCAGGCAGATTAACAAGCGGATTTGATCCTACAGATAATTCTTGGAGATGATAAATTTTTTTTATTGCTTTTGGAAGGTATTCGAGTTTATTACAAGACAAATCAAGATTTTTCAGATTAATTAAGCTTGTTATAGACATAGGTAGAGTCTCTAATTCGTTATTTTTTACAATTAATGTTTGAAGCGATTGTAAATTACCGATGAATTTGGGGAGCTTTTCCAATCGTACATCTGTTAAATCCAGATTTTTCAGGTTTTTGAGGTTTTCTATAGATTCAGGAAGTGTCGGTAAATAATTATGATACCAATTATCGTCCTGATTATCGTTTCCTAATATTAGAGTTCGAAGATTTCTTACTTTTTCTAATCCAATTAATTTATTTGAATCTTTAATATTTTTATTGCTTAAATCTAACAGATTATCATTAGCTACTCCAATTATTGTTTTGTAATAGAAAATTGGATGTAATCCTTTATCTCGTAATTCAGCAACTAATATATCAAATTCTTCTTTTGTAAAATAATCAAAATAATCTTCCTTAGATAAATAAGTTATAACATTAGAATAACCGCTAACAAATCGTTTAGCGATCTCTTCCTTGAATACTTTCTTTGCAAGAGGCTCGCCTTCTTCGGCTAGTGTTTTTAATAACGGAAAAGATAAATTTGAATGGAGTATGCGCGTATCGTAATTATTTTCAACCCATACTTGTAAATTTGAGCAGTGTGCCCTAAATTCATCCATTGGAGTAATTGAATGATAGATTTTAGAGGTAGGAATTGCATCTGGGCCTTCAACAATTTGATTTCGGAAGATGCATTTGTCATATACCTCTATTGCTTCGTCAATCGAATTAATTTCGTTGAAATCTTTAAATTTATTTCTTGAAATATTCAGGAGTACTCTTGCGCAGTATAAATATCGTTTACCCTTTATGAAAATAACCGTTTTTCCTTTAATAAGGCGAAGTGTAATAAAATCGTTAATTCTAAACTCATGCATTACTCACTTGATTTTATCGTTTTTTTTCTAAACAGAAAATCAATGAAGCTGAAAGACAATGGCCAACTGCAGCACCTAAAAGCATGGATGCATTTGGTCCAGTTTCTTCACCACCAGGACCTTCCTTACGTTCATCTAAAAA
>JBHLMB010000187.1:0-5890 GCA_048938565.1 Promethearchaeota archaeon
AAGATTTCACCAGCATCTTTTTATGATCCGTTAATAATATTAACGAATATTTAATTCTGAAGAATTAATATTTCATTTTTTTTATAGGCGTATATAAATAGGGTATCGTAATATTGTAAATATACAATAAATAAGATGACAAACCATTTGTGATGTTAGATTAAAAATTATTAAATTTAAACAAAAAGATTAAATAAAGAATAATATAGTCTATAGAGATCATCTTGCGGATGAATCAAAAGATTAAGGGGTAAAAAAAATGAATCTAAATAGGAGGAATACATTTATTTCATTTATTTTTCTTCAAGATGACATATATTGACATTTCCAGAAAGAAACACATTCTTATTGATATATTATTCCAACAAATGAAAGAATTGGTGATTATTTGATTAGAAAACACGGGGGTTCAAGAAATAATTTCTTTCTATAACTTTTTTTATTTTGTTATTTGCATTCAAACACGATAAAAAAATATGTGAATAACCTAGAAGAAATAGGATTATTAGTGAAAAAAAAGCTATCAAATAAAATAATCTATTTTCTTGATGAAGAATTATGGCATAAAAAGTTTAACATAATAAGAGAAAAAAATTAAACTCGTGTTAATTTGGGGTCATTTTTAGATTTCCTCTCATTTTATAAATACTTTAGGATTTCATAACGAGATAATGTTCTCAGAATTGTTTTTGATGAAATATGTTAAAAGTAAATGTTTAAAAAGGTCATCTAATATATGTTTTTTAGCGATTGTTTTTTTGACAATTTTTTAGAAGTGAAATTGAATTTTTTTCGGGAATAAAAGGGTTGGAATGATTCAAGAAATATTGATTTTAAATCAATCAGGAATTGCTTTATTTCATCATAGTTTTTCAGGGCAAAGTCAATTCGATATTCAGTTAATAGCGAGTTATTTTGATCTTATATGTCGATACACAAAAAAAAAAATGCATGCTAGCTTGAAGTCTTTTACGCTCGAAAAACACATAATTTTCTTTTATTCATTCAGTCCAGGCCTTCATTTGGTATTTATATGTAATAACATGGAACTTAATATGGACATATTAGAACTTTTGGCAGATCTCATTATGGAAAATTTCATCGTGATGTTCAAGGATAACTTAAACAAATTTAATGGAGAAATCTCAGTTTTTAGGTCATTTTCACATGTAGTTGAAAATATTATAAACATAAAGACCTTTAGGATTCATAAAAACAAGTACATTGAACAATAAGCGAAAATTCATTACTTTAAAGTTATTAGAAAAGCAAGTTCAACAATGACATCGCAAGAATCCCAGTTACGATGAGAAAGATGATTAAAAAAGCATATATTTTCTTTCTTTTTAGTTTTTTCTAGCAATAAGAACAGAATGAAGAATTTTCCTCTAGTTCATTATCACAATATTCACATATTCGCATAATACAAACATTCACTTCCAGGAATGTGTTTAAGTCATAAAAAATAATAAGTTATTTTGTAAGGAGGGTAACTTTTCCGCCCGTAGATTGCACTTTTTCAATAGCTTTTTGTGAAGCTTTCTGAACCGTTATATTAATTTTTTTGTGTAGTTCGCCACGGCCTAATATTTTTTGAATGTTAATATTTTCAAGATTAATGGTGTATGTATTGCCTGATTTGGAAGCCTTGTTTTCTTGAACAAGATCGTCGAGTTTAGCGTCTAAATCTTTCACATTCATCGTGTTAACTTTATATATTCTTACCATATCTTGGGGTCTTTTAAAGCCCTTCTTACCCATTATCCAATCTGGATCTGGGAAGCCTAATTCTTTTTGCTTGAGGTAATAGGATTTCTTACTAAATTTCCATTGAGTGGTCTTTCCTCGACCAGCCCGTTGGCCTGTTTTTCTATGTTGACCTTGGGTACCATAACCGACGGTTCTCGATCCTCTAAACTTACGAATACTCTTGGGGTATTTTCTCATTTCAATTTATCACCTAACTTCTCATATCATTTTATGAATGATTTCGTTAATATATACGCCTACATTGCCCAAAACTCCGCCTTCTCCGTAGTGTTTCTTAATACCTCCATGATGACCTCTTCTTGGTGGATGTAAGCGAAATACAGGTTTTATTTTATAGATATCCTTTTCCTTGTATTGAATTTCTCCTTTTAATAAACCCTGGGCAAAATCTTTCATTGATTTATATTTCGTGAGATTTTTAATATGTTCTTCTGTAAGTGGTTTATTACCTTCAATTTTTCCTCTTGCTCGTAATAGTCGCATTAATGTTTTTTCATCGATTTCACCGAATGCGATATAATCCTTACACTTATTAAGCATTCCTCGAAAGCTTGGTTCGGTCCAAACTAGGATACCATGATTTACTTTATGCATCCGAAGCATTTTTAGAGTATCGAGAATCTTTCTATTCATTCCAGGAGCGCCCCTAATCCTTACTGCAAAACATAATTTAGGAAAGTTCGCTTCCTTAAATTCTACCTTCTTTTTTGACATTACCATCTAACCACTTTATCTTATAGATTGAAATTAAATTTATGAGCGTTTTTAAGCGCCTCAAATGTGGCTTTCACGAGATTTTCACTCGTTCGAGTATCACCATATGTCTTGCTCCAAATGTCTTCAATACCAGCAAGGCGCAATACTTGTTTTATTTTATCGGCACAGGCGAGTCCTACACCAGCGGGTGCGGGAATGAGTCGTATTTTTACGCTTCCACATTTTCCCTCTACTCTAAAAGGTATACTGTGAGAACCCCCACATCCACATTCTTTACTTCCACATCCCCGAAGAATGGGAATGACGGATAATTTCGCTTTATCAATTGCTTTCCTAATAGCTGGACCAACTTCTCTGCTTTTGGAAGCAGAAACACCGAGAAATCCATCCGAACCAACAATTACTACAGCTTTAAATCTAGAGCGCTGTCCGCTTGCAGTCATTTGTTGTACCATTTTTATAGTAACTACATCCTCTGCAAGTTGTGGTAGTAATAAATCAACAATTTCTTTTTCTTTAACAACTAAATTATTTTGAAATATTTTATCTAATGTAATTAAGCCTTGTTGAACGAGTTCTCCAAGTTTTGTTCGAGGGACCCAAATGTTTTCGACTTTTCTATTCCGACTCATAATTATCACGCAATTTTATTTTTATGCTTTTGACTCTATTCGTTTTACTGTATTTGAAATATCTTGACTAATTTTTAATGGATCTACATTATTTTTTATATACCCTGAAAATAACTGGTTATATTTTTCAGGATCGTCTTTTTTAAGCAATCCAGCGTAATTTTGAATATGAGAACCTTTCATGTAATCTTCAATAGCTTCAGGAAAGAACTCCTCTCTATGAGGAATTTCAAGTCCCGACATTAAAATGCCCTTGAAAGCTGCAAGTACCCTGTTTCTGTGATAAAACACGCCGAGATCAAGAATTGCTTCGCTTATATTTTTTTGCTTAGCTCTTATTCCAGCTAAATATCCCGTGAGGTACGCAGCAGGGATATTTCCCGTGTTAGCTTTCCATTCGTATTTAGTTTGTAATTCTTTTGAAAAAGCAGATACAAGTACTTTATCGCCACCTACGGCCGACTCAATAATCTGCACTCTAATATGTTTTGTTGACGCCCTAATCACGACTCGTAACTTTCTTGACTTTATTAAATTAAGTCTTTTGTGATAATTTGTTTTTCCATCAACTCTCCTTCGAAAAGGTCTTTTATACCTCGGTCCTTTTGCCATATTTATCGCCCTCTTCTCAGTAATTCTTTTTCTCTGATGTGTCTATTCATCTGGGCTACGCTATTAAACATTCCACCTTTAGCGTTTTTATACAATTTTCGATATGTTGCTGTCGTGATTAACTTTCGATCTCGTAATTTCTTCAATTCTCGTCTTTGTGGTCTTATTCTCTTCATCCACGCTTTTTTCTTAGGATTTCTTGCTCCTTTAGGACCTTTTCGTTTTCCAAGACCACGCGCTCGACCTTTTTTCTTTCTTTCATGTCGTATGTTTTTGCGAGTCTTACTAATGCCTTTCTTGTATTTTTTTTGGATGGCACCTTCTTTAATCAGGTTGCGTATATCTTCTCTGGTGATTGCCATTTTAATATCCTCAATGAAGTAAGGATCTATAAATATCCTATTTTCTCCGCATTTCAAAATTTCCGCTGCCATCCTTTTCTGAGCGCTTACATTCATAATTCATCACGATTTTTATTTAATTATTAATCTTCAAGGGAAGTCCTTGATAATGCCTTGAGTTTTTGCATTTCAGCTTGGGTTGTTCCAATGTTAAGTACTTTAAATCCTTTCCTTCTAGCATATTCAATTAAAGCCATTCTCTTTTTGGCTCCTAAAGTGCTAGCAATCTTTATAGCGTGTTTTTGCTTGCTTAAGGTCTCAAAATCCTTTGGAGTTTCCACTCTTACTTCTTGATATCCTGTAGGATGCAAACCTCTGATTTTTTTAGGAACTCTATATCCGACTTCAGGGGATTTCACACCGGATTTGGTTTTTTTTCTTGTCTTGGAGTCTATTCCTATTGCTGCTCTCCACGAATCTTTCACCCTCTTACGCCTCCAAGATTCAACTCTTCGAAAGGAGGGGCTTTTTATTTTCATAGTTTTTCTAAGGGCTATTAAACTCTTATTTTTTTGTACCACTTACATCACCTATTTAATTTGCCAAAGGATCTCTTCTCCAAGCATTTTTTTATAGAGATAAACCCCATCTTGAAAAACTCTTGGATCTTTTTTACGAATGCGGCAACATTTTTTAACATTAGCTGCAATTTGACCGAGCTTTTCTTTATCAGGACCCTCTAAAATGACTTCGTCTCCTTTAACTTTAATTTTTACATTATTTTTATCATATTTAGTTTTTCTGGGTGCTCGTTCTCCTAAGAAGTTTACAACCTGAATTTCATCGTTCTTTACTTCCACATTACACGGAAAATGCGAATAGCACACCATTAAAACATATTTATAATTAGTTTGAACGCCAGTAATCAAATTTTGAATTATATTGATAATAGTCTTCGCTAAAGCAAGCGTTTTATTTTTTGGAAAATGAGCAGAAAAGATTAATTTATTTTTCTCTTGGGTTATCTTAACACCCCTAATATGAGAAAAATCCTTCTTTACTTCTCCATTTGGACCTTTCACGGTTATGTGATGATCCTCATCTAAAGTGACTTTCACACCTTTAGGAATTTCCAATTCTTCCTCAAAAAAAGCCGTTTTTACCATATTATCTCAACTCATAAATTCAATATATATAACATAAAGCGATACCGCCGATTTGTTTTTCTTCGGCTTCTTTCATTGTCATTATTCCTTGATTGGTTGTCATTATGATAATACCCAATCCTGGAGCTGGCAACAATCTTCTTTCCAATCGTTCTAGATCCCGGTACTTGTAGTTTAATCTCAGTAACGCCTTACACTCGTTAATTTTTCCTAAAAGAGCAATCTTGAACTTACCTTGCCTTCCATCATCGTATCTTTCGAATTCACCAATGTAAGCGTGTTGTTGAAAGATGCGAAGAACGCGTTGTAATAATTTTGAGGCAGGAGATATTATTACCTGCTTTTTCCGCGCATATTCGGCGTTTTTAAGCATATTACAAGAATCTGCAAGAGTATTTACCATTTAACAATAACACCAATTTTTCTTTTTTTTACTAACTCGTAATGGGAAAGATAATCTATTATAGAATTTTAATTTTGTGAAATGATTGAGCCAAAACCAAAAAATTTATATTCCAGGTACGGAATAAAAAGAACACTTTTGATATCTATGATGAGTATTCGATAAAAAAAAAGAAATAGAGATTTAATACTTAAATTTTAGTTTTTTTCATCTTAAACCTTAATTCAAAAGAAAAACACTAACTTGTGT
>JBHLMB010000188.1:0-5882 GCA_048938565.1 Promethearchaeota archaeon
GACTTCGGTTATAAGGGACATATAAACTTATTAATTCCGAATGGAATCCCTTTATATCAGTGAGATTATGAATTATCTCGTTTATTTTCTGAAGTTCTATATCGTTATCAATCATTTTTTTCTCACAAAACTCTTTTGATACGATTTATAAGGAGCGGTGTTTAATATTTATAATTATTTTTTCAGAAGTTATTATAAGAATTATTTATTTATTCAGTTAGTTCCTCGAGTATGGCTTAAAATTCTCCTTGAGCTTTCTTTTTTCTCGATAAGCTATAGAAAAACAAGATAAGAATACAAATATAAAAGATATTTATGTATATGGGAAGAAGAAATCCAGAAGGTATATCTATAAAAAAGAATAATATAAATACTGGAAGGAATAAGAGAGCGTAATAAACCGAAAACTTTTGAATGCTTTTAAAACTTACCATTTGGCGTTTTCGATTAAGCTTGAAAAAATATTTACACCAAATAGCTTCAATTACGCTGAGAACGAGCATTGTGACCAAGCCTATAGGAAAACCAATATGTTCAAGAAGTGGTGGATTCGGTGGTCCGCCCATAGAAAGAAAATGCCATAAAACCAATTCAATCAAGTATGAGCTTAAAATCAAAATGCAAAAAACAAACCCAAGTACGCTAAACACGAGAGAGATTTTCAAAAATTTATTGAATTTTAAACCATTTATTTTAGAAGAAGAAAAAATTAAACTAATGGAAATTAAACAGTGAATCGTGTTGAATACAATGAATAAAGCGTTAAAAGATATCCCCAACGAATATCCTTCTTTTCCCTGATAATGTGGTAAAAATCCCGAAATAACATTTATTGTGTTGAGGGTTATGACACTAATTACAAAAAACATCCAATAATTCTTATCTTCTGCTGACATTATAAAGTAACACCCTATTTTTATCAATAGGATTTTGGATTTTCTAAATATATTTTATACAATTTAAATATAAATCTTTAGGATAATAAGAAAAAGAGTTATTGGTACTTTAAGTAATTGGATTAATATTTCATAGGAACATATTTAACAATCATATAAAATCTTTTCATCCTTTTGGTTTAGGTTTAGCAAAAATCCCAACAATGAGACCAACAATACCATCAATGATGAGCCCAAATCCCATAGCTGCAACGAAAGAAGACTCTAAATTTACCAAAACAATGCCAGCTATTATAAAAATAATACCTAATATAAGCCCTGCTATTTTAATGATTTTCTCCTTAAAAAATTTCACTATCCATAATTTTAAATGATTTTTTAAGTTTCTTACAAAAATACCTATAAATAATTCGTCATTTATACACTCTATCCTAAATAATAGGTTATCTTTTTCCAAGTGAGAAGTCCAATTGTATTTTTTTAAGGAATAACTATCATAATCGATAATTTCTATGTAAGAATGACATTTTTATTACAAAACTCGGTAATAGATCGCTGCTTTTCGAAATAAACTCGTAATTTCTTTTTCGAAATGCATCACCTTGTTTTCAGAAAACCTCCATTTTGAATTCCATCGAGTCGTATTAAAAATTATTAAAAAACATTTTAAATTTATAGGGATAATACTCTATCATATTTCATTATTTTACGAAACTAAAATAAATAGAAAAAAATTGGAGGACTAAGTTAAAAGGTGAAACACGTGTCTGAAAATCAGACCAATGAAAAAGAAATGATCGGAGTTTTCGTGTGTCGCTGAGGAATTAACATTGCAGGCATTTTAGATGTTCCTTATATTGTTGCAGAGTTAAATAAGGTTGATGGGGTCAAGGCTTTTGAATACCTGAGCATGTGTACCGAAGGAGGCTCTTCTTACATGAAGGAACAAATTGTCGAATATAAGCTATCGAAAATCGTCATTGCTGCTTGTACTCCTAAGACTCACCAACCAGTATTTCACGCCATATTAAGCGAAGCGGGATTACCACCGAGATTCCTTGAATTTGTAAACATCCGAGAACATTGCAGTTTCGTTCATCAACAAGATAGGGAGAAAGCAAACGCAAAAGCCATCGAGGTGATTAGAGCAGGTATCGCACGAGCCCATCTTTTAGAAGACGTTCCAACAAAAACCGTTCCAGTTAAGTCGGAAGCGCTTGTAATTGGAGGAGGGATAGCAGGACTAAGTGCAGCAATCGACTTGGGAGATGCAGGATACAAGGTATACTTGGTAGAAAAAAACAGCACGATCGGGGGGAGAATGTCCCAACTTGATCGAACCTTTCCAACCGACGATTGTTCCATATGAATTCTCGGTCCGAAAATGCTCGAAGCGAATCGTCATCCAAATGTAGAGATCCTTACATACAGTGAAGCAGTTAAGGTTGACGGTTATATTGGAAATTTCAAGGTTCAAGTAAATAGAAGAGCGCGTTTCGTTCACGAAGATAAATGCACTGGCTGTGGAACTTGTACAGATGTGTGTCCTATCTATGTTCCAAATTATTTCGACGAGAACCTATCGGCAAGAAAGGTAATAGACATTGCATTTGCTCAGGCAGTACCTGCAGTTCAAGATATAGTAAGAGGATCTTGCGTTGAGTGTTTTGCATGCGTGGATTCGTGCGAGCAAGAAGCCATAGATTTCAGTCAGAAAGATAAGATTGTTGAATTGGAAGTGGGTACCATAATCGTTGCCACTGGTTGGGACCTCTATCAAGGAGATGATTACGGATATGGTGCTTACGAAAATGTAATAAATCAAATACAACTTGAACGAATTTTAGCACCAAACGGCCCTACATATGGACATTTAAAGAGACCATCGGACAGAAAGCGTCCTAGCAAGATATTATTCATAAATTGCGTCGGTTCGAGAGATGTAAGCAAAAATCCGTGGTGTAGCGTGGTATGTTGCAATCTTTCGCTAAAAAATTCGAAGTTAATCAAGTCAGAATATCCCGATTCTGAAATTGTATGTACATACATTGACATGAGATGCGCTGGAAAGGATTACGAAGAATATTATCGAAGGTCTCGAAATGCGGGCATTCTTTTTGTAAAAGGGTTAGTAGGCGGTATTCAAGAAGATCCATTGACTAAAAACTTGAAAGTACAATTCGAACCCGTAGGAACTGATACGGTCGTGGAAATGGAATTTCACATGGTAGTATTGTCGTCTGCTTCGCTACCTTCTGAAGGAACGATGGAAATAGCCAAAGTCATGAACATGGAAAAAAGCCCTGATGGATTTTTGAAGGAATATCACGCCCGATTGGATCCAATTAGCACCAAAGTACCTGGTATTTATCTCGCTGGATCTGCCCAAGGACAAAAGACTATTGAATTAGCGGTAAGTCAAGCAAAAGGAGCAGCATCAACAGCAGGCATTCCCATGGGAAAAGGAGAGTACACGATGGAACTCATCAGGGCAACTCCTTTAGACGAGCGATGTGCAAAATGCTATAAATGCATTGATGCATGCCCTTTTAGTGCCATTTCCGTGAATGAAACAGGAAATCTTGTTGTTGACATTATTAGATGCCGAGGATGCGGAACTTGTGCGGGATTATGTCCATCGAAAGCGATTGAATTGACTTATTACAGGGACGATCAATATGTGGCCTTGCTTGACGAATTACTTCCAATAGAGGATTAAAGAGGGAGATATCAAAATGGAGACAGAAGATCTTAAAATCATTGCGTTCCTATGTTGGAAATGAGGATATGGTTCGGCAGACATGGCAGGTACGATTCGAGCTCAATACCCCACATCCATAAGAACGGTCTTGGTACCATGTACTGGGAGGGTTGGTGTTGATGTAATAATGCGAGCGTTTGGCAGGGGTGCCGATGGCGTCATAATCGTCGGATGATATCCTAAAGAATGCGATTATGAGAACGGTAACTATTTCGCTTATCGTCAAGTAGAATACATAAAAGAAGTATTAAAATATTCTGGAGTTAACGAGAAGCGATTGAAAATGAGCTATTGTACTGCTGCTGAAGGACAAAAATTCCAACAAGAGGCGATTAATTTCAATAAAGAAATAGGAGAATTAGGACCAAGTCCTATTCGAACGAAAAGCAACGCGAAAACCAAAGCAAAAGCTTAAAACAATGTGTTAACTAATGACGCTAGGTTGTAAAATTTGAGAATCTAGCCGAAGAGATGGTAGCCCCATTAACACATCAAAAAATTTTTTAAAAAAAAATAAATTAGAAATTACACTATGCTACAAATATTGTAAAATTAGCACGAAAAAGCTATATAATTCATAATAAGTTATAAAAACCAAGTGGAAACTTATGGATGCGAAAGCTGAATATCTCATTAAAGTAGAAGATTTTCCCAAATTATTAACAACAATTCTTAAAGAAAAGATTGTAGATAAGATCATAAGTGCTGAAACGAAGGTTAATAAAAAGACCAAGGAAGAAGACAGGTTTACCGTCGTTCCAAAAGTAGTTGAAAAGGCAGAAGATGTGACCAGTTTTCCCTTATCAAACTTGATCGCGTATGGATACGCAAGAACGGATTCTGCGTCCAAGTACTTGCACAAATCGCTTGAAGGGGGTTTAAAAGAAAAAATTGGATTGATCGCAAGACCTTGCGACACGAGGGCTTTAATTGAACTCGCAAAGCTCAGACAAATTAATATAAATAACCTATTCATCATTGCTATAGAAGATAGGGGCATAATTCCAGGAGCAGGCAAGGCCATAAAAAAATTCAAGGAAATCGACACATCACAAATTGAAAAGGAAAAGATTGGAGATAAGGGACTCATCGTGAAAATAAAAGGGAAGTCCCAAGAGTTAGACATTTCTGTCGCCGAGAATTGCCTTCGATGCCTTCGAAAATCACCCGTACTTGCAGACTTATCAGTGAGCGATATTGGAATACCCATTAATTCTAATGAAATCATCCTGAAGGTCTATTCAGACAAGGGTAAAGACGTCTTAGACAAGTCTGGTATTAAAACCAAGGATCTTTCAGGAGACGCTCATTCTAAAAAATTCGAAGAAATCATACAGAAAGCCAAGGAAAAGCGAGCGAAAGACCTCGAAGAATGGGCCAAAATACCTCAAGAAGAAAAGATCGAGCGTCTTCAGAAATGCACGATGTGTGGAATGTGCATAAAAGGATGTCCCGTATGTTATTGCGTTGATTGCATTCTCCAGAAAAAGCGCAAGGACAAGATTATCAATAAGGAAACTTATCAACTAACCAGAATTGCCCATGTTGCCGATAGATGCATTGAATGCGGGAATTGCGATAATAACTGCCCTCAGAACTTGCCTCTTTCGTTATACTTCCAATCCCTTAACGAGGCGTTTAAGAAGAAATTCAAGTACACTTCAGGCGAAAGCGTGGAGGATACTCCGTTTAGGAGCGGAAAAGCAATTTCAGAAATGGAATTGGAAAAAACTTAATTTTTTTATATTCCTTTTTTTCAATAAAGAAAATTCAGATATATTTATTAGATTTTCATTAGTATAGATTAAGTAATAATTCCTGTAAATGGATAATATCTATCTTGTCATATTATAAAAAGAAGGTCTTATTTTTTATATTGGCTCTTGTTTTATTACTAAGTATGATATATACTATATCTGGATTTTTACCTCACTATTGGTTGGAAGACCCCGAGGGAGTAAGAAATCCTTTAACTCAAGTACTTAATATTGTATTTGGTTTCTGTTTTTTTTTCCTCTCAGTTTGGTTGAACTATTATGTTAATAAATATAAAAAAAGATTGTTCAGGGATCGCTTGAGAAAAATATCAAAAAATTGCGCGCTTGCACTTGTTTTATGTTTTTATTCATTTTTTATATCTTTTTTAGAATTCTATTTTTGGAGTAGTGAGAATTTAGAGACTCCAATCCAACCAATTTTGTATTATGGTGGTTTTTTTTTAGGAT
>JBHLMB010000189.1:0-5868 GCA_048938565.1 Promethearchaeota archaeon
TTTAGATATTAAGGTGGACCACGCACTAGGAGGAACTTTACGATAGAGTTTTTTTTAGATTAACCTGTTCGGCAAATCTTTACGGGGTTTTTTTTATTTTCAGTCTAATTCACGGGGTAAAATTTAGAAGTTAGATTATTTTGAACTGAAATTTTCTTTATTAAGTCCTCCAACCATTCGTGCGTAATCCAAATAATATATGGATGATCCTCTATAAAAAGGTTTTCCTTATTGAGAAATATATATATATTTATTAATGTATTATAGCGTTTTAATTTTATTCTCAACCTCGATAAGCACGATTCATTCAATTGTGTCTCATAGTAACTGACTCATTTAAAAATGCCTTAATTTCATTCTATATACCATTAAATTCATAAAACACAGAAAATTCAATTTTAACGATGAACGAGAATCGAATTGGCATAACAAAAATAAAACAAAATGATGTTAAATCTGCTGTATTTCACGCATTAGATTTAATTGACGCAAAAAATATTTTTATGAATACCAATCTTACAATCTTATTGAAACCTAACATATTACTCGCAAAAACGCCTGAAAAAGCTGCTACTACTCATCCTGAAGTATTAAGATCCGTAATAGAATGGGTAAAACAACATAATCCAAAAAGAATAGTCGTTGGGGAGTCAAGTGGAACATTCAAGAGAGGGGCAACCGAAAAAGCGTTCTTGAAAAGTGGTTTGGCGAAAGTATGCGAAGAAGAAAGCGTTGAATGGACACCCTTCGAAAAAACGGAAAGAAGGACTTATAAAATTAAGGATCCATTAGTCTTAGAAGAAATCACCAGTTCAATCCTTTTGGAAGAAGCAGATATCATAATAAATATTCCTAAGATAAAAACACACGGGCAATGTCTCCTGACATGTACGATAAAAAATATGTTTGGAACCTTGATTTTAGGTAACAAAGCTCGAATACACGCTCAATTTCCAAGCAAGGACCGCTTCAATTCTGCACTCGTTGATATTTATTCCGTTTCAAAACCCCAACTGACCGTTATTGATGGATATTATTGTCAGGAAGGAAATGGGCCCTCGGCGGGAGATGTGGTTAAAATGAATCTCATAATCGCTGGTCGTGATCCTGTTGCGTTAGATACTGTTGTTTGTAATGTAATTGGTTTTAATCCAAACGATGTTCGTCACATAATTAAAGCCGAAGAGAAAGGATTGGGCAAGAAGGAATTTAAAATTGTTGGTGAATCAATAGAATCCGTGAAAAAATCCTTTAAAAGGCCAAGAACCCTCCCCGTAGGCGCTCCGCTTCCTAAATTTCTAGCCAAATATGTGGGGAATGTAGTATTTCGCTCTACAATATCGTTCGATGGGTCAAAATGCGTGCTTTGTTCGACTTGTTGGAAAAATTGCCCCGTTCATGCTATAGAACCTCCTAAAGTCTTAAAACAAGTTAAAAACACACCAAATTGGAATAGAAAAAAATGCATCACATGTTACTGTTGCGCCGAATTATGTCCCCACGACGCTGTTGACTTTAAAATAAATATCATTAAGAATGTGCTTTTTTCTTGGTTGTCGATACTTGGATTAATCATCGTATTAGGAATTATTGGGTTAGTTTGGTTGATAAAGTATATAAATTAACCAATTATCAAGCTTTATTTGAATCATAAGGAAAATTTTTTTAGAGCGATTTCATTATAACAATAATAATCGTTCGACGAAATAAAAGCCCATTAGTGTAGTGGTCAAGCATTTGGGACTCTGAATCCCGAGACAGCGGTTCGAATCCGCTATGGGCTATTCATTTTTTCTTCTGTACCAAGATAAATAATTCCCTTTCAATTCAAATCTTTTTTTAATTTATCTGCCTCAATTGTTAAGTCTACATTTTCGAGCCATTCGTTAATTTCCTTGAGATCGTCCATGGGATAGTCGTACGAATGTTCGTTATCGGGATACAAGTCCTCTATGACTTCTTTTTGATAGGATTTTAGTGCCTTGCGAATTTCATCTCCTACATTACCAAAATACTTTAGAAATTTTGGTTTAAAATCCGTAAAAATGTCTAGCATGTCATGAACCACTAAAATTTGGCCATCGCAATAAGGACCAGCACCAATTCCAATCGTGGGTATTTGAACTGTATCCGTTATGATCTTTGCTATCTGCCAGGGAATACTTTCCAATACAATTGAAAAAACACCCGCTTTTTGGAGATTTATTGCGTCCATGATTATTTTTTTTGCTGCGTCCATAGTTTTCCCCTGTACCAAGAAACCACCAAATTTATAAATTGCTTGTGGTGTCAATCCTACATGTCCCATGACTTGGATGTCAGCATCGATAATTGCTTTTATAATGGGGCAAATTTCAGTACCACCTTCCACTTTCACGGCTTCTGCGCCTCCTTCTTGAATGAACCTCCCTGCGTTATATACAGCGTCTTTAGAAGTTATTTTATAGGAAAGAAAAGGCATATCGCCCACGACAAGAGCATTGGAAACGCCCCGAGCTACAGCCTTTGTGTGATGAATCATTTCATCCATAGTGACTGAAAGAGTATTCTTGTACCCGAGCATTACCATTGAAAGAGAATCTCCGACCAGAATGAGGTCGAATCCAATACTATCCACTATTTTCGCAAAAGAATAATCGTAGGAAGTAATCGTGACTATTTTCTCTCCATTATGTTTCTTCTCAATTAATTTCTTTGCAGTAATTTTTTGTAAGGACATGGAGAAAATTAAGTTAATCACATATATAACGATTTATTTCAATCATTAATGGAATAAAGACAATATTTCTCAGTTAAAAGTAAAGATTAAGGATAATTAGTCTTGTATATCAGTGAAAAATTTTATCATTGAATCAAAAAGAAAACTCGCTCCTTTATTTAGGGGCGAGATGAATTTTTGGGCCAGAGAAACGACTAAATCGCGTCTCTGGTATTCTTTAAATACTTTTGAGTCCATTAATACCTAATGCAGCTCGTCCAGCAAGTTCAACTCGACTCGTCAAGTCTATTGCGTGAAATAACGCTTCTTTCAAAAAACCTGTTCAATGTGGCCACCTACACGGTTCGACAACGCTTTTTTAAGGAGCGTCGTTGGATGCGATATGGCGAGCTCTGGAAACGGTTGAAAGATCACGATTGTTATAAGCGCTTGCACTAAGCGTGCGGCGTTCGTCCCCCACAACAAGTGTTAAAGCAAGTGGACAGGAACTTCAAGAGCTTTTTTTGCGCAATGAAAGCGTGGAAAAAAAATCCTGCAAGGTTTCAAGGAATGCCAAGACTACCTCGTTACAAGAGGAAAAAGGGCCAAAACCTGGTATATTTCACGTCCCTGCAATGTAGGCTGAAGGACGGCCATCTCTTGCTGACGAGAAAGATGGAAAAGGCAGGATTTCCGAGAATAAAAACCAATCTTGAAAGCGTTAAAGGGGTTCGCATCGTGCCGTTTGGGGATAGATTCAACGTCGAGCTCGTCTTCGATTACGAGCCTCAAGACTTGCGTTTGAACCAGAACCACGCGTTAGGAATTGATTTAGGACTCAAGAACATCGTAACTGTGTCAGATAACCTTGGAGGCAATCCAGTGATTATCAAGGGTGGTGTCGCAAAATCCATCAATCAATTCTACAACAAGCAACTCGCCCGATACAAGTCGTCAAGTAAAACCTGCAATGACGCCCACGTCACCCGGCGTCTCTTGAAGCTGCACCGCAAGCGAAACAATAAAATGAGAGATTTCTTTCATAAAACTTCGCGAAAAGTCGTCAATCATTGCATTTCACGCGATATTGGAACGATTGTCGTTGGATATAACGAGGGGTGGAAGCAACGCGTGAATATTGGAAAGAAAAATACCCAAGCCTTCGTGTCCGTTCCGTTCCTAAAGCTTGTCAGGCAACTCGAATATAAAGCCGAGATGGTCGGAATTAAGGTGATAAGGACCAGCGAAGAGTACACCTCGCAAGCGTGTTCTTCGTGTGGAGCGGTTCGCAAGGCAAATCGAGCGCATCGAGGGCTTTACGCGTGTAAAGAATGTGGGGTCGTGCTCAACGCCGATGTGAACGCGTCGAGAAACATATTACAAAAAGGAATCCCTGAATCCACCTGGATAGGGGATAGAGGGTGCTTGAACCGCCCGTTAATGTTAAAAATCTAAAGATTGTTAACCTACGAATCCAGGTCCTTTAGGATGTGGTTGTTCAACCAGTTCTTTTAATGATGTGATATCCAAATTGCGTTTTCACGGGTTTCGAGATTTCTCCGATTTTCAACTTGACGCAGGCGTTCCAAAATTCCGACACCATCTTTCCCTTTGGAAATTCCCCTAAGTTTCCCCCCTTATTCTTACTTGAACATTCCGAGTACTTTCTTGCAAGATCTTGAAAATTATCCCCTGCTTCGAGGTCTTCGTAGATTTCTTGCGCCTTGCTTAGCTTGCTCACTAAAATATGGCTTGCCTTTACTTTTCCCCCCTTTAAAGGAGCACCACCTTGCTTTCCTCCCCCAGATCCTTTATTCTTGCTCGATTGAGCACCTTTTCCGTATTTTTGTTTCGTCATAATATCTTTCAATTAAATTATGAATTTCACATATCAAGAAAATGATATCGGAATTATCTTGAGGTTTGGTACAATTAATTAATGATTAGATACCTAAAATTTTTTATATCTTTTATTGAGTTGATTTCCACTACCATTTTTTGAAAGTCTTGGATATCTCCTTCGAAGAAATAGAAAATCACCAGTCCTTCCTTGTAAAAATGCTGATTCTTGCTAATAATTTGGTGATTATAATCGTTTTCGACCTTGTTGAGTTTCTTTTTTACCTGAAGGTCGTTTGGGATGACAAAGATGGTATTTCCAAGAATCTTATTATCAACATCGTACGAGACAGTTGAAGTATCTGAAAATGAATTAGAAGCGTCCATCGTGGACATTAATCTCAATAAAGCGTCTCGAATGAGTTTTGACTTGTTTTCGTACTTATTTTTAGTAACGAGTTTGTTTATGAATTTTTTTAGGCTCTCGTTTATTGAAAAACTGATGACAGGCATAATTAACAGTTATTATTTCCTTATAAGATATAATATGTCACTAATAAATATAAAAATACTTGATTTTCTTATAATCAATTTTAAATTTTAAGCGAGCGGGCTAAAACATTTTTAAATTGTTCGACATCATTTACGAGCTTATCTGCTTCTTCTTCGGTGATATTTTCGTCTTTATCGTATTTGTTAAGAGTCGATAGCCAATATTCCATCCTGGATAAAACGGGATCGTTGTCACCAATCATTTTTCTCAGCCGAACGAATGTGTCGTGTAATTTATTCCTGATGTTTTGAGCCTTCCACCTTAACATGCAATAATCACTAATTTCGGCAAGGTTTTGAGTGATAGCCATTACATCGATGGTTTTTTCCCGCTCGTCTGAGCGTATTTTTCGAATGATATTAATTTGTTCGAATAATATTTCGATAAGTTTCGCTAAAAATCCCGTTAGTTGACCGGGATTTGCGCACCATACTCTTACTTCGAGCGATTGATTCGCCTCAGAAACATACACTCTCGTTATTATTCTTCCACCCGTGACTTTTGCTTCCGAGCAAAACCATGCCTCACCTTCGTAGGCTTTTGATACTTCTCCTGTTTCATGGCTTGTTACCATGGATGTTTCGAAGTTTTTAAGCGATCGTATCGCTGCTCTAAACGCAAGCCTCGGGTCCAGATCGGCTATTAAGAACGCACGAGCGTCGTTGGGAAGTGTTTGAATGGAAAGTTGGCAGTCTTCGATGGTTGACAGGGATGTGCAGACTAAAGGGCATTTTATTTGTACTTCTTTTTTTCTCACATAAAGCGTTTTAGATTCCCC
>JBHLMB010000190.1:0-5849 GCA_048938565.1 Promethearchaeota archaeon
TAAGAATATTTCCTTCCTTAAGATTTATTGATGTTACAGAAATGATAAATAAAAAAGTAGTGAAAAAAGAATTTTCAATAAATGATTTTTTGACCTTAAAATTGGAAAAAGAATATGATTTATTAGAAACATCCGTGTATATCGCTGGTGAACGGTTTAAACAGTGCAAATATTTGCTTATGGAAATTTCTGTAGAAAGAAAAAAAAGATTAGATGAGATTAAATCTATAGATGAGGCGGCAAAGTATTTAAATTGCACACTTGAAGGAGAAAATATGCTCCTTTCTTATATCCCATCCAAAGTGGAGTTCTGGGCCCATTGTTCGAATCTTCAAGCATGGGCGGAAAACAACTACGATACTCGATTATTGCATAGTAACTTGTCATTTCCTTTGTTAAAAAGATTAACTGAAGTGGGAGATTCAAAAGCTAAGAGGGTTTTCAAGTGCGAGATTGGAAAACGTCTCGCAAGTGGGTATTCCTCCGTTGTCAGGTTTTTAAAGGAAGAAAAGTACCTTGATTATTTAACCGAAGAGGAGATCGTTGTAGCACTATCTCAGATCGAGTGGGAAAAAGATATTGACGAAGAACATATTTTACTCGATTTTCCGCATAATATCTTATTGAAGGCTATATTAGAACCTGAAGAAGCTCAAGCAGTTTTGGAATTAGAACAAATAATTAATAAAGAAATTCCCATTTCAATTAGGAACTATAAAGATAAATTAATTAATATAAACAAAAGACATATAAATTGGCTTGATATCCCCTCATTAAACAAAGATCATAAATTGAAAACAATACCAAAATTATTAATTAAATTCAAATATCTTGAGGATCTTTTTATTACAGATCATGAAATAAGTAAAATACCAAATATAATTGGAGAACTAGAATTTTTAAAGAATTTATACCTCTTTAAAAATAATATTACATCTATACCACAATCAATAGAAAGATTGAAAAATCTAAAAATTCTAAACCTTGCAAAAAATCCTCTCGAGGTTTTCCCTTCAGAGCTATCAGGCTTGAAATCATTAGAAGTTTTAATTTTGAATAATTGTAACCTCAAGGAAGTTCCCGAGTTTATTAAATCATTGGAAAGCTTAAAAAGTCTTGATTTAAGAGAAAATAATATAAATAAACTACCAAGATGGTTGAAAGAAAAAAAATCATCAATCCGATTAAGATTAATCGGAAATCCAATTTATCAATTATATGAAGATTGATTCAGTTTATGAACTTATTTTCGATGGATTCTAATTGCATCATTACAAATTGTGATCTAAATGATTCTTGATTTTCAATTTTAGCAAAATAAAAGTCTTTAAATTCTCTTAAACTAAGACAAAAATCATTTGACCAAGCAAGATTGAATCGTTCTTTGAAGAAAGCCCAAATAACTCCAAAAGTACTACTTTTAGTCAATTTCACATTATAATTACTGTAAAGCCTACTAGCATCAGCGCTTACAGGAACCGATTTTAATTCATTTATGTCCAAGAATCCTTCCATATTAAAAACACATAAAACATCATTGATTGTTAGAGAATGTGTTGAATCCTTTATGTCATATAAAGTATCATCCTGTCTTGTCATAATAAATGAACAATCAAATGTCATCATTAGATATATTACATGCTTGAGAATATCCTTTGAATAAGGATTGGAAAGATCAATATCAATATAACCATTTCGCGGAAAGTAGCTATTATATGCATAATCTCGCATATCTACAAACTGATACCCTAAATTAAAGAGATTTCCATGCTCGTCCTTAAGAAGGTTTCCTCTGCTATCTATTAACTCAATTAATGGAACTATTCGAACTTTACCGTTTGTAGAAGAATCAAATTTAATTATATTTTCTAAAACTTGAATTATTTCATAGGTTTGTTGCTCAATCATTATTTGCTTGACATTAGAGAAAGATCCCATTTTTCCCCAAATGTCTTTTGTATTCCCCCAGTGTTGGAATTCAATGTCAATTAGTTTTTCTTGCGAGATTTCTATGTAAAAATCTTGACTAATTGCAGGATCCGGATGAGGGATACCTTCATATGGAAGTGTTAAATAATAATTATATGACATCGCCTTATATTCATCCTTTCCTGCTAAAACATGATCTATAAAAGCACGAATGCTTCCCCTTGGTATAAAATTCTTGCTAGATTCATAATGAAAAACACCATTCATTAGTTTTCTAGAAATTTTCTGTAATAATGACTTCTTTTCTGCAGCAACGGAGATTCCTCGCTCCTCCACAGCTTCCACTATTCTTTTATTCTGAAACAATGATTCCAATGTCACTTTAGTCTCATAAAGCAAAAATTCAAACAGATTCTCCTGGGATTTTATAAAAGCATCAACAGGATCCTTTCTTATATCAACGATAGCTAGATTTTCAGCAAATAATTGCGCTATGTTCTGAGAGAACTTGCGTTCGGAAGAAACTCTTTTAGTCCCTGTTATTCTCAGGATACCCTCAGCATTGATCCCAACGAGTGGTCCAAACGGCATATCAAGGTCAATATTACTTCCATCGGTCAAATCTAGGCGGAGTGAAGAATCCAAAAAGAAAAATCCGAATATATTACCAGCTTTGCCCCCTTGTTGATGACTTCTAAATGCTTGATCATGCCCACTTGAATGAGTTATAAAACTAATATGTCTAAAATTATTAAGAAAATGTTTCAGGAAGCTTGGTCTTTGGACGACTTTTATTCCTATCGCATCAGACATATAATAATAATTAATCATATTAGCAAATGCTAATCGAACTGTAAAATGACCAAAGATAGTTAGTGCCTCGTCGAACACGACTTTCGCAAGATTTGCCTCTTCTTTAGTAAAGCTTTTTGATTCTATTAAGTCAAAATCATTTGCGTAATCATCCGTCCCAGCAATGGCAATCAGACTTGCTTTAGCTTGTAATAGTGTGGTATCATCTCCATTGTAATTTTCAATATAATTATAAATATTTGCCAACCACATTTTCGTCGTAAATTCTTGAATATTACCTTCCCAATCGATATAAGTGCTCTTGAAGCTACCATCCTCGTTTTTCCAAATGAATTCCAAGAACCCGTGTAAATCGAAATTTCCATCAGCGTCCCTGAATAATTCACTTACTCGATGATTGACTTGGTCGATGGTAGGTCCTAATATGAAATGATCGAAATCGTATCCTTCAAAATAACCATTTAACTTATCATAGTATAAATGTATTTTAGGAACAACATATTGATTCTTCGAATAAAGTCGGAACAAATTTAAGAATAGATCATTAAATTCTCTTAAAAAATTAGCACCATACATTTCTCTGAGCTGCTGTTGGGTATGCATCTCATATATTAAGGTCTTTCGCAACACCTCGTAAGCCGACACGAGCTTTTGATGCGCCCCCGTGGGAACGATGCGGCAGAGAACGCCCTGAATCACGTAGGTAACCAAGCGTCCTGCCGTTTGGACGGACGATCGCTCGTAATTGAGGGTATAATACTTGTTAATGTCGATGCCTGATATTTTTCCATCGAACGATTCCTCCACCACGGCCATGCTCAAGATCCTGGCTAATTCTTCAGGGTGTATTTTCACGAGTTCTCCTGAAATGTAATTGATACTGACGAGTCCCGTGAGAAGGTACCCGTTCTTTGCAACGAACACGCCTTCCATTACTTCTCCCGTTTCAGGGTCTTGATATCCGTCGAATACTTCCGGGGGCAATGTGATCTGAGGTAAATCCACGAGAATCAAGCCGTTCTTGCCGCTTTCGTCGTGGACTACTGCCAGGTCGCCGTCAAGAATTCTTGACTTTTCTTCGCCCGAGAGTTCGCTGGATGACTTTATTTTTCCAGAAACGACAAAAAATTTAACCTTATCGAGCACTTCCGCATGATCCTTTAACTTGGTATCAGTCAAGGCGTACACTCCAAATGTCTCGTCGAGTTCCATCTTGTAGTGGCCGTTCTCGTCAATTCTTAACAAGGGATCGATGAATTGCCTGCCATTGGGAGTTATCCACCGGTCCAACGAATCAATGCCAAATTTCTTTCTCACGAGCTCCGCCCTCTTGTCCACGGTCTTAGGGCCGAAGGTTTCGCTTGCGATGTCTTTAATTGCTTGAATAAAAGAAGCGTCCTTGAATAGGTCGAGCAATCCGTTCTTGAATTCGTTAACATCGTCCGTTCTTATTTTGGAATTAATCAAGTCGCAAGTCCTCGAAAAGATCTCGATGTGTTTGCCATATTTGGACCGGCCTTCGTCTTCCTCGATATGCGCTCCCAACACTAAAGGAGCGTGAAGATTCGATGCCTTGCGAATGCTAACCAATTCATCAACCACCAATGATTTTATTAACTTGTCGTTTGATGTGTCGTACAGCGAGTTTGACGTGTTCGACGATCAAAGGGACGTTGAGATTTTCATAGTCGACTTGAGAATGGTAAAACACCCATCCTCTTCACAAGAAGACGTGATCTGGTCATTATTTGATAATGGTACCGAAAGTTCAAATTTTTCGCTTGATTTCGATGGTATTGAATTAATTGACGATTCGCTAACCTTGGGTGGAACGGAAAATGGGCACCTTTACGGGCTTGAAATCGAATTTACTTTCGAAGAAAATAAATTATAACATACGGGTTGGAACCAAGCGACGAAATTTTGGACCTTTTTGCCCTTTCCGCGCTCGTTCCGATCGACGTGAAAAACGAGACTGGAGGGTCTTATTCGTTCATGGATGTGGATCCCGGGATTGTAAAGGGATCTAGGATCTTTTTCAATGACTCACAAGATATGCCTGATGCGGGAGATGCGTTCATCGTGGTCTACGAATGTCAATTTGATTTTTGAACAAGGAGACAATAATTATTACGGAAAGATAACGCTCGGAAACTCGACTCAAGAGACCGTGGCATGGTGCGAATTTGCCTTACCCGAAGGTTTCCTCGTCGAAAGCGAGGAAAATGCTGAACCATTGTTCGTGAGATACGAAGAAACCTTGCTTGCGGGATCCGATTGGTACAGGCTTTCAAGGGGAATAAACGGTCTTGGATCGATCGATTTTACGGGCGAAAACTTCGAAATTTACAATAAAACCAACGGGTGATGATCTAACGGTCGAGGCAAGTTCCCGATCGCATTCCCAACATGCGTGTTAGATGATATATTTTAAGATCTCCCCTCCTATATCGCCTCCTTCTTTTCTTACCCCGTGGCGGCGGGAAGGACCTCGTTGTTTTCTTTTTCTTTCCTCACAATCGTTCAAAAAATACTTTTCATCTATGATGGTTTAGGTCTTTTTACAATGATCTTGCTTAATTTGTGTTAAATCCTAAAAAGTAAAAATACATCAAGATTGTTAACAATAAAAAAGTCTTTATTTCTCACGATGATCAAATAAAATAATCCTAACAACAAATTATTGCTCAAATTGATCCATTAATTGCCTCATATCACTTCTTATTTTAAACCCGCCATCATGACCAAATTCTAAAAGTATTTCCGTCAAGATTTCTTCAACCTTTGTCATGATAAAATTATTATTTAAAGATGTAATCATTATTTCTCCTTCGATTGGTCTAATGTTATCTCGTTCGCAGATACTTGGGTTTGCGGAACGCATGAAATCTGGTTGAGCGCTATATTTCCAATCTCTAAGTTTTCCAAGAGCAATTTTGTATTTTATATCTTGGTCGTAATTTAGTTTCCTAAAAAGATCTTTAAGAAAATGAAAAAAAGTAAATAAATACGCAGAAAGATAATAAGTGGGGAACCATTTATTGTCAGATTCCGTGCTATAATGCCAGAAATATACAATATTTCCTACACGCGATATTATTATGCTT
>JBHLMB010000191.1:0-5825 GCA_048938565.1 Promethearchaeota archaeon
TTATCATTTTTTATATTTAGGAATTGAAATTTTAGAGATTATGAAAAAACATCACTCTCTTGCTATTTAAATACGCAAATTCATTTGATTATTTAACACCCTAAAAAGTATTTAAAAATTTCCACATATTCGCCTTATCAATCTTTTTCTCAATAATTAGGAAATTTTTAAATTCTCCTCTTTTTTTCATAAAAAAATCACTAAATGTGAAAACGAGAATACTTTAAGAAACCCTCATTTCCTAAATCATAGTTATTAGATTTTTTTCTTGAAATATGACACTCCAAAATAGAAAAATTGCAAAAAAATTATCAGAAGAATTAATAAGTGTTGCGAAGGAAGAGCGAATTGATCTAAAAAATCTTGAAAAGAATGTGAATTCTGGGAAAGCAGTAATACTGAAAAGGAAAGGACATAAACCTGTTGGAATTGGATTTGGATTGAGAACTAAGATAAATGTTAATTTAGGAACGTCTTCATCAGTCCACGATGTTGATCAAGAGCTTGAAAAAGTAAAAATTGCTCAAAAATATGGTGCAGATACCATTTCTGATCTTTCTATGGGGGGTAATATTGACGAGATACGGCAGAAAATATTGAAAAACAGCAATATTCCAATTACAACCGTTCCAATTTATCAAGCAGTCGTAGAAGAAGGTTCCTTAGAATATGTATCAGAAGATGCAATCCTAGGAGTTATTGAAAAACATATTAAAGACAATGTTAGCTCGATCGTGCTTCACGCAGGCTTTAATCTTGATGACATCCAAAAAATGAAAGGAAAGAGAATAATGGGAATGGTTTCAAAAGGAGGGAGCTTTACTGCCTCAATAATGAGCGATTCAGGGTCTAATAATCCTTTCTATACTAATTTTGATTACATTCTTGATTTAATGAAATCAAACGACACGGTTCTAAACCTTGGAAACTCAATGCGAAGTGGGTGCGTACACGATAGAATTGATGAACTTCAATTTAGCGAGATGTTAACTAACTCCAAATTAGCAAAAAGAGCAAATGAACAAGGCGTTCAAGTGATTCTGGAAAGTTTAGGAGGGCATATAAATGTAAAAGAACTCATAGAATGGATACAAATACACAAGCAAATAACCAACGATAGACCTCTTTTTGTTTCTGGCCCACTTCCAACTGATATTGGAATCGGGTACGACCACATTTCGGCATCGATTGGTGCAGCTTTTGCGTCAGGACATGGTGCAGACTATTTATGTACCATTACTCCAGCGGAACATCTTGGTTTACCTGATATCGAAGATATAAAGAATGGTTTGATCGCCTGCAAATTGGCAGCCCATATAGGTGATTCTATGAAATTTGGCTTAAATTATCTTTTTGAAGTTGATCTCAATATCGCTAGAAATAGATTTCAAAGGAATTGGAAAGGACAATTTGAATTAAGCCTCGATCCTGATTATCTTCGATGTAAGTATCCAGAGCAAAAAAAAGACTGCTCAATGTGCGGAAAATATTGTGCATTATCAACTTCTAAGCGAATTTTCGATAAAAAACCCTAAAAACAGAACTATTCATTCGTCAGTTCTTGTATATAAATACATCGAACATTGGAACTTTTAATACATCTAGGGAATTATCTCTAAAATAATCACGTGGATCTACAGCATCTGGATGTGTTGGAAAGATTTCCCGAGCTTTTTTAATTCCTTCGTTATTTGGCTCGATAAAACATATTACTCCTCCTTGATTTTTTAATATTCGAAGACCTTCCCTTATTGCAGAATTTATATCGTTTATGTGATGAAGTACACCCATTATAAAGATTGCATCGAACTCATTATCTTTAAATTGCATATTCTCTGCATCAAAAGCTCTAAAATCTATTTTTTTTATCAACATCTATTATTTGTGCGGATTTTAACCAATCCTGTTTGGCATATTCAGAATGATCGGATTCCGGTTCACCAGTTAACACGTTATATCCATTTAGAGCAAGTGTAATCGCCATTCTGCCCTTTCCCGTTCAAACATCAAGTATTTTGGCGTTTTTATCCAATTTTAATTTGCTTAAAATGGGATTTAGAATTTTTTTAAAGATAAAAGTAAACTCGGAACCTAATTTTTCTTTGATTTTCCTCAATTCTACTAACATTGAAATCATTTTTCATTTCTTTTTGTCTTAAAATTAACTTATATTTATTCATATAATAGTATTTTCTATGAATCCTAAGCCTTTTGGTGAATTTTTCCAACCTTCCATCGATTCAATCACATACAGGTTCTGTTTTAACATTGATAAGTGACAAAGCAATAAATTTTCCTTTAATTGAAACTTATCACTAACTTCATCGAGAGACCTAATCTCATAACCAAGAAAAACAAGGAGTTCTCTCCGAATATGGTTCCTTATTATTTATTTTCATCAACAATTATTAAAACTAGTGGTCTATTTCTGGATTTTAAAAATTAGGGTTATCTTTTTCAATGTATTCCATATAATTGCTGATAAATCTTACGACTTCTTGAAAATTTGGAGATTTACCTGTTCTTACAAACACGGCAGTGAGAGCATTTCCGAATAGTATGGCTTCTGCTGGAGTCAGCCCACATTTAAGTGCGAGAACGGTACCTGAATGAAAGTGATCTCCTGCACCCGTAGTGAATCGCGGTTTCGAAGTGAATCCTTCAGTAACCCAAAAATGCCCATAGTTTTTCGAAGTTATTGTTGCAAAATAGGGAGAATGAACGACAATATAAGATAGATTTAATTTATCATATAGTCGTTTACTTGCATCATAGTAACCAATACCTTTAGGAGTATTAATTTCTTCTATTTCTATATTAAGGGCTTTTGATAAATCCACAACTTCCTGATCGTTTAAACTGAGCAGAACTGGAACTAAATCTTCTATTTTTTCCAATATTGTAGTCATCTCAATAACATCACCTCTAGATCGCTTTTTTATATCAGATAAGTCGGTAAAAAAAAGCTTGTCTTTTATTGAGATATTAACAAAGATTTCTTCCATTAATCCCTTCCAAATATCACTTAGACCTTGAGTTAACGACCAATGGCCAAATCCCAAAATTTGAGATTTTTCTAAGTGTTCAGATAATTGCTCAATACCAATTATTTTCTTTAGGAGATTCCAATTGATAGAATGTATATCACCAAAATCTGAGATCATTATCTTTCCATCATCGAATTCCAATCCGATAGTTTCTCCTGGATTTGAAATTGATAACGCATGAATATACTTGTTTTGAATTAAAGGTGAAAAAACATCTAAAACATTTGGATAACCTAATGCCGCAACTAAAGTAATATTAGCGCCTAGGGCTGTCATTGCTCTACTAGTATTTGGAGCAAAACCCCCTGCAATTTTTCGCTTGAGCACGCGCTCAATACTAGCGGCACTTCCTGAAACTTTGATTATTTTTTGGCCAAACGAGTCCATTGATTTCATTCTTTCCCATTTATTTGGACTCTCTCTTGATT
The DNA here is from genome assembly GCA_048938565.1 of Promethearchaeota archaeon. Taxonomy (GTDB): domain Archaea; phylum Asgardarchaeota; class Lokiarchaeia; order Sigyniarchaeales; family SOKP01; genus FT1-020. The sequence continues at coordinate 3,476 of JBHLMB010000191.1, forward strand.
CTACCAAGGAATAGAGGAAATCTATATATCCATCAAAACCTAAAAAACATTTCTTATTAGATATTTCAGTTTCTAATATGTGTAATTTATCTTGAATTGAATTGTAAGTTGACCAAGTACAATCATAACGATTTATACTTTCGTACATGTGCTTAAGAATTCGCTTTTTTATATAAAACTATTCCTGGTTATTACTGACATTCTGGAATAATTACTTTTAGACACAAGTATAAATACTAACCAATCATTTTAATATTTGTTCCATTAAGAAAATCCAAAGAAATGATTATTTAACAGGGAGGTTTTCGTGTCAGATCAAAGACTAAATCACCAAGATGAAATATTGAAAAAAGAATCTCAAAAAGAATTTGTAGAAGCTCGCTTGCAATATGAAAAGGTTTATCTGGAACTCAAGCGAAAAATATTGGGAAGTAAAAACCACCAACTAAAGTCCGTGATAGAGGAGCATAATAAAAAAGTAGTTGAATATTATCATAACTTGTTAAAAGAAAGAAATAATGAAGCAAAACAAACAGGCATACAATTCACGAACCAAGATCACCAGAGACTTGTTAAGGAACTTTGGAAGAGAATGTATGTTTTTGAATAGGTTTTGACGGCGTCATCTCATAAATACAGAAGGACGAAGTCGACAAGAGAGCCTTAAAGTGTTGGAGTTGTTAGTATGGTTACAATTTGTTCCCAATATGATTTAATTTCCCAATTTTTTTTATCCTTTATTTCCTTTGATAGATTTTTAAGAACTTCTCGAATTTGAAGCGATTCAAAATAATTTATTTTTGGTGCGATTACACCTAACATATATTGTTTTTCTCCACCTCTTGAATTCTCATCAGGATAGGAATCAAAAAAAACATACCCATTCCTTTGGATGTTTTCAATATTTAGGAGAATCCCTTCCGATTTAGTTATGTGTTCGTGTCCATACATTGAAACCGTGGCTTGGAACAATTGAGTGCCAATATTTTGGAGTTTAATGGGCAGTTTATACTTTTTTGGATAATGAAGTTTGAGTTCAGGTCCAATATAATCGTGCCATGCAACCCATATTAGAATAATAAGGTTTTTTTCATCTTCTAGGATAGAGGGGGTTACATCAATCTTGAGCGATTGAATCATTTCCTTCACTTTTTTATTTACGGTTTGAATTTTCTTGCTTCTTGCGATCCTTCCGCTCACAATAGCGTATAAATCTTCTCTTTTTACGGGTTTAGAAACATAATCATCGACGCCTAATAGTTTACCTAATCGCACATCCTCAGGAGTAGATAATGCAGTTAAAAAGACGAAAGGTATTTGATTCCAATTGGGATTTTCCGATACAGCCTTAAAAAACTCATATCCATCCATTCCAGGCATTAAAATATCACTGATGATAAGGTCTGGAATCCTATCAGAGAGAGAAGAAAGAGCTTTAAGGCCAGCAATACCATTTGTTGCGGTCAAAACTTCATAGTTAGCAATTTCTAATGTTTTTTTTGTAAGCATAAGAATATCGTTGTCATCTTCTACTAGAAGTATCAAGTTTCTCAATTGTTCTTCTTGATTAGCTTTATTCAATGTCATGGTTTTGTCATCCTAATATATTATTTGATATTTATTTATTTTTTGTTTTCGGAAGTTCAATAATGCATTTGCATCCTTGATTTCTTCCTTTTGAATCAATATAGATTTTTCCATCGTACATGTCTATTATTTTTTTTGAAATAAACAAACCAAGTCCTGTCCCTTGAATGTCTAAATATTCTGTACCAATCCCCTGTCTTTGAAATTTGCAGAACCTGGAAAATTTCTGAACTTGCTTGAGTTCTTCCTTAGTAAATCCAATACCAGTGTCGTTAATTATTATTTTCATATTTTCCTTTCCTACTTTAAGTTTGACATAAATCTTGCCTTTTGGAGGGGTGTTCTTTATTGCATTTAAAAGGACATTCATTACAACCTGTTCCAATCTCAATTTATCGATGCGAATAGTAATTTTTTCAACTAATTCCAAGCTTAAAACTATTTCTCTTCTTTTCAACAAGTATTTCATTTCGTTTGCGCAATCTTCAATTACCGTACTAACATCACAGGCTTGGTCCTTTAAATTAAGCATTTTAAAGTCAAGCTTTGATATATCGAGAAATCTTTCTATTAATTTTTCAAGCCTTTTTGTACCTCTATCAATGATGTGCAAAAGATCTAGGGCTTCAGAATTCATTTCGTCGTTAAAAACATTCATCAAGAGCTCTGAGGCTCCACTTACGGACATGAGGGGGGTTTTTAACTCATGAGACACGCTTGACACAAGCTCTTTCCTGATTTTTTCAAGTTCCTTGATTTTCTC
>JBHLMB010000192.1:0-5798 GCA_048938565.1 Promethearchaeota archaeon
TTAATGGTGAATACAAAATAAAATCAACATCCGTGGAAAATAAAAATGCTGAACTTACACTTGAAGTGGAAGGTTCGGTGAAAGATCCAACCTCGGACGAAAAGATTTGCTGCACGGTATCAAAACAAGTAATAGTTAGCAAAAATCAATTAAAAATTGATATTTCAGGCAGTTTTGAGAAGAATCCAGAAAAAGAGGCTATTCTCAAAAGGATATGCACTAATCTAAATTATGCAATAGATATTCCTTTCTTTTTTAATGGAGACCCAAACGATTTTATTTTTGAAAGCAAGGATTTAGTCGACAAAATGGATGATTCAATGGACTTATTAAAACCATTCAGGTTCAAAGGCTCTCATTTTAAAGCAACGGATAAGAATTACGATTTAACTTTTGAAATTAATATTTCTAGCGATTCTGAATGGATACAAATAAATAGTTTTCCAATTACTGCGTATGTTTTTACGGATCAGGGTTATAAAACGATATTTCAAGGATTTAATGTAATTCCTCTCTTTAAAATTAGTAAAAACTTTCAAATGAGTTTGAACTTGAAAATCTATTAAATATTTTCTTTTACATTAATCTATATATATTATTTTTGTCGAAATCCCTTATCTTTAAATAATTTTAAGCCTAATTACTATCAAGGAACTTTACCTTATTTACTATTGACAATGCGACATAATAAAATTTCTGCGGGAAACAACTGGTCTTACACACGGAAGACATCTGGGGAAATTCTTGAAAAAAACACCCATATCAGAAACATTCGAAAAAAGCTCGTAAAGGCTAAAATCGAAAGACAAGCAAGGAATCATATTAAAAAATTACTTTAACAATTAGCCTTTCAGTTATTAGGTTATGTCTGCTTTATTCCTTCTTTTCATAAGATCCTAGAGAAGAATGTTAATATTTCATTATCAAAATATTAATTATTAGAAGTTTACATCTTCTATATGGAATAAAATGAGTGAATGTCACGATTATGAAAAGTGTTATTGTTGGAATGGTTGCGAAGACTTACTAAAAGAAAAGATTGAACGCAATTCATTTTATAAAAAGATTAGACAACAATTAACGAGAAGAAAATTGAAATATAATCGTTATAATCAAGATAATCACCAATGATTCTTATTTCAATGAAGCTTAATTTAACATTTCAGTATTAAAAGGATTTCTACTTTAAATAGACTTTATTACTTGAAACCATATCGTCCGAGTAATGGTACAAAACGGACACCACATTTTTTCTCTATATCGTAAGCGTTTCCTTGCTTCCGAACAACAAAAAGACTTTGCCCAAAATTTTTTGATCCTGCTGGAATGCATAATAGTCCCCCATCTTTTAGCTGGTCTTTAAACGCCTGTGGTATTTTTTTAGGAGATGCTGCTGTTACTAAAATCTTATCGAAAGGAGCTTCTTGTTCGAGGCCTAGAGTTCCATCTGCGTGGACGACCGTGACTCTTTCCTCATAACCCGTTTCTTTTAAGTGAATCCTAGCACTCTTCGCTAGTTCTTCATGGTATTCAATTGTAAACACGTGTCCTATTGATTCAACGCCTTCTGGAGCCACTAACTCAGCACAAAGGGCTGCATGATAACCAGATCCAGTCCCTATTTCCAGGACTTTATCTCCCTTTTTTAGATCAAGATATTCACACATCATGGCGTTCATATGTGGGGCGCTAATGGTTTGGTTCTTTCCTATTAAGAGAGGAGAATCTATATATGCAGAAGATTTCGCCTTTTCTGGTAAAAAAAGGTGCCTTGGAACCTTGAGCATTGCTTTAATCACATTCGTCTTGCTTAAAACGCCTCTTTTAACGAGAGAATCAATTAATTCCCTTCTTTTCTCCGCATAACTCATTTCAAACAAAACCATGGTATTTTAGACCATAAAATCCTCTTTAATTAGCACGAATATTTTATCTTCTGGCCTAGCACCTTCAGCGAGTCGTGCATTTATCTTTAAAGGAGCATCTTTGTCAGTTCTCATTATGCTCTTTACTTTTTCTCCATGTATAAATATTTTTTTTACTGTTTCAAAACGAAATATATCAGCCCCTTGTAATATAATTTCGCTTCCTATTCTTAAAGGAATATTTTTGTTTTCTATTAAAATATTAGCGGTCTTGCTCGAATCGTTAAATGTGAGCACTTTTCCAACATATTTTTTTCTGTAGGGAGATACATTACCTTCAATCTGGAGTTCAATCTCTTGTATGGTTGGCTTGCGAAAGTAAAATCCCGTGTGAAATCCTCTATTAAACACTTTAGAAAGCCTTTCAAGCCAATAACGCACCTTATCTTTGCTAAAGGAACCGTCTTGATGGCTCACGATCGCTTCTCGATAGCATTGTGTTACTTCTCTCACATAGATTGGATCTTTCATCCTTCCTTCTATCTTGAATGAGTCTATCCCCGAGTCTATTAATTCGGGTATATATTCTATCATGCATAAATCCTTTGAATTCAAGAATCTCTGACCATCGTAGAGAAGTTCGTGATTGTCGTCGTCGATAACTCTCCAATTACGCCTGCAGGGCTGAACGCACCTTCCACGATTAGCAGAAAACTCCGTAGATTCGCAAATCGTTGCGGATAGATAGCACCTCCCGCTTATAGATGTGCACATTGCTCCGTGGATAAAGCATTCAAGTTCACATTTATTTAGTCCTTTTTTTATTTTCTTAATTTGTTTTAAAGAAAGTTCTCGTGCAAGCACGATTCTTTTAGCGCCTAAATCTTCAAAAAAACGTGCCGATTCGATGTTAGAAATATTTGATTGTGTTGAAATATGGAAAGGCATGCTGTTCCGTAATGCAATCTTAATTGCAGCTAAATCATGAACTATTATCGCATCGATTCCAGCATTCTTCGCTTCAAGTATTAGATTCTCAAGTTCCTCTAATTCTTCGGTATAAATAATGATGTTCGTGGTGAGATAAGTTTTTATTTTAGGTTCTTGGTCATTACAATATTTGACGATCTCTCGAAGATCGTTTTTGTTGAAATTTACAGCTTTCTCTCGCATGTTAAAGTTTTTTACGCCAAAATAAATTGCGTCTGGAAGTCCATCAATGTTAAAACTTTTTAAGGTGTTCCAATCTTGAACAGGTGCTAATAATTCTGGCTTTTGCAAGGTATTCATTTTTTCAAAATTTTAATATTTCTTCTTCTATGGAAAAAAATTGCTATCGTAAAAAAGTAATGTAAGATTCCAAAAAAAAATTAGGCTATTTATGGTGAAAGTAATTATAAACTTTTTTCAAAATAGTTTTTAAAAAAATAATATATTTGTAATAAAAAGAAATAAAAATTAAAATCAATAATGCGATAACAATGAAAGTCGTGCTGTTTAACGGAAGTCCAAGAGCAAAGGGAAACACACATCACTGCCTGGGCATTGTGATGGAAGAAATTAAGGAAGCGGGAATTGAATGTGAATACATTTGGATGGGTGCAGAAAAACTCCGAGGATGCATGGCGTGTTATAAATGTAAGATGAACCAGGACTTGAAATGCTCCCAAACTAGCGATAAAATGAACGAATATATAGCTAAAATACTAGATGCTGACGGAATCGTTATAGGTTCACCAACATATTTTTCGGATGTCTCTACAAATGTAAAGGCGCTCATTGAAAGAGTAGGATTTGTTGCACGGGCTAACGGAAATCTTTTAAAACATAAGGTTGGGGCGGCAGTAGTCGCTGTAAGAAGGCAAGGCGCCAATCACGTGTTTTCAAGCATTAATTTTTTTTTCCTGATCGCCGAAATGTTCGTCGTGGGCTCAAGTTATTGGAACTTGGGAATGGGGTTAAATCCAGGAGATATTATGAATGACGAAGAAGGTGTTGAGACATTCAAAAATTTGGGAAAAAACATGGTTTTTTTGCTTGAAAAATTAAAAAATTAAACGCTAAACTTCATTTTTTTTTCTTTTCAATATTTTTGCGAGTTATATTTGAAATTTCAAGTCAAGTATGGGGAATTTTTATTCTAGTATCTTTTTATAGCTGGATTTACATTTGTTGATTAAGCACTTTTAGAAGGGTTTGTGATCTATAATGGAATGTAAAAATTTAAAATCTAAATGTATAAAGAGAGCCAGGTTTCGTCGAATCTTTTTCTTAAGCTTTTTTTTAACAATCATATTTAGTGTTTCGTTTAGATTTTTCTCAGGTTGGAATAATGCTAATGAGGAAAAAGGATCTATGATATTAAATACTTCAAATTTCGAGAATTTTTCAGGAATCTACGATGGAAATATCTCTACATTGGGAATAAAAATAGAAACCGTTGAAACGCAATGGCAAAATGCCAATTGGATGAACATCAGCAGTTCTTGTAATAATACTTATAATGGATTTGAGTACAACCTTAATCGATTGGATGTTAGAGCGTATAACATTCACGCAGACGAAGGTGTCATAAATATAGCGAACGATAGTACATCTGAAGCTCCATTAAAGATGGGTTACATCATATATGCCCAAGAATTTACAACTCCATTGATTGAAAATCAAATCACTATCGATAGTGTGAACTTGTATTTAGATTACAGTGATAGTACTGGAATAAGGGACATTATTCATAATATCATCATATATGACAAGGATTTTGAAAATAAATTAGGTGACACGATTCAAGCTGCAAATAGTACAAGTCCTATTAAGGGGGGATGGTATTCTTTTAATTTAACTTCTATCATTTTGGAACCTAACTCAACATATAATCTGGCCTATGAGATGTCACAAGGACCGCATTTGGATTATTCCATTGGATCTGTAGATGCTTGGAGGGCAGAAAATAAGTCAGCAACTGGACATGAAGATAATGGTCCAACTTATAGATATAACTTCCTTGAATCAAGGTTTGTTTTATTAGAAAATAGCTCCACAATAGATATGTTATGCAACTTCTCTTACAAGGAAATTTATAAACCTGAAATGGTGGACCTAAAATGCTTGATTGACGATGTTGAATTTATCCCTACTTATCAGGAAAGTCTATCGACAGGATCTTTAGGATACGAGGCGCTGTTGATTTATTATTTCGATGCTCCACCGATACATAACACTAATATCACGATAACGACAAACAAAACAATTGAATCTCTTCAAATAGAAATAAAACAATATTATGTATACATCATCAGCGCTTCGGGTTTATGGCAAGTAAACAACGGTACAATACAGTGGAATATTTCATATCCTTATTACGACATCGGAGCTGAGAAGGAAGAACTCTGGTTCTTATATGAACCTGATTGGGAGTTATTGCATTTTTATAACACGATAGGAACTGAAATTGAAGTATTTTTTGGACCAATAACATTGTATAATCAGTCATACTACGGACTTTTTGACCTTTGGGGTACTCCTTTAGGTTTTGGAGATTGCACGGGCGTGTTCCAATCCCCAAATTATTGTTCGAATATCAACCCTCAAATAAAAGTAGGTGATGAATTTCAAGATAAGGGCTATCTCCAGTTAGGAAAAACTGTAAAATTTGAAGCCGAGATTTTGAATTCATTTAACGAGCCAATCTCTGGCGGTACTGGTAATATTACTTTTCGAAATCCATCAGGCCAAATAATGCACCAATTTGACAATCTAATTTCCTACAATGGGGTTTTAAACACCTCAGAAATATCTTTAGGTTCTGCCTATGATGTTGGTACATACGAAATTGAGATGTTTTGGACGAATGGCAAGGAATTGGCATTTTATACCACTTTTGTGGAGGTTCGACATCCGGATGGTTACATTCCTCCTGAAACCATTATCCTG
>JBHLMB010000193.1:0-5776 GCA_048938565.1 Promethearchaeota archaeon
GAGCAGGATGGTCTTGAGGTTGAAACAAAGCGTCAAAGTTGAAAAAAGCACTTTCTATGATAGGCCCCCTGATTTCGGTAAAACCTAAAGATATGAATATTTCCCTGATCTCATTAATTAAATTGATTACGGGATGTATTTTACCTCCTTTAAGTAAGGGGCCAGGTTTAGACACATCAAAGGGTTTGAATTCATAATCCTTCCAAGTTCCAGAACTCAACATTGTCGATGTAATCTTACTTACTTGTTTAAGCTCTGAAACTTTTGATATATCTATGTCTTTTCCTTTCTTTGTTAAATAGATTATTCTTTGAGTCTTGTGAACTCTTTTAATTAATTTTCGCTTGTTTAATGTATTTACTAGTGCTTGCTCTTCTTTCGCAAGCGAATTATAATTTAAGCATTTTTTATCTTTAAATTTAATAAGGAATTCTTCAAGTGGTGTATTCTCAAAAGAATCTGAAATGATAAATATTTTATCTTGGCCTGAAGCTTTACTTTGTGCGACCCACCTATTTTTCTTCAGATTTGTTAATCCTATATAAAATATTTTATTAGGCAATCTTGATGATTTGAGCAATTCACTCACATTAATTTCTTTGAGATCGTTTTTAAGCATTAATTGAATTAATTGGCGTTCTGGCAATCCCTTAGCCAAGTATTCAAGACCTTCCTTGTTAAGTGAGACCTGATCCATTTCTTCTTCTTTAAAACCTCCCAATTTCACATCAATTAGATCGTTTATTGCGGACATTACAACGATATATGTTAGATTTAGCTCTTTTGCGAGGTTTTCTGCGATAATCTCGTTCTTTTTCCCTTTAAGGACCTTTAAAATTTCAATCGTTTGTTTTTTAAGTGAAACGGTCATAGTATTGATTCCAAGTAATATATTTCGTGTTATGTTTTTTATACTCTCTAATTTATTTAAATGTTTTGACACGAAAGTCCTCTTAGAACGCTCAAAATGGAACTACGGACGAGATTTATATTTTTAATAACGAAAATAATTTCAGAGATAATACTCAAGTTTTAATCCCGCAGCCAAGAGAACTGTGTTTCGTTCATTCTCTTGGCAGAATAAAGAAAATAAAATCGCAAATTGGCTTTCTCGTGAACTTCCCATTGAATACTATATTTTCCATGTTTATTTCTACTAAAGCTCTATTACGATTATGAGGTTGAAAATGGAGGGTATCTAAAATATTTTTCTATTTTTAGTCTTGAATGTAAAAATTTTTTAAATAATTTCTAGGTAATATTGAAATCACGTGATAATTAAAGCTAATTTTCATCTTGTTTTTCCTTTGATTTTTTTTCAGGGGATTGTTTCAATTTGACAGAATAAATTTGCTTGATTGACATCGCAACACCACATTTATTGCACTCATCCATTTTTTTATAAACAAAATCACCATCTTTATAATCTCGAACTTTCTTCGCGCTACATCTTTCACATATAAGGATTGTTAAGGTTTGTCTTACGGGTTCTGGAGGTTCGGAAGGCATTTGAATTATTGATGTTCCCAAGCATATCACGATAAAACCCAGTCCAAAGTTGAGAACTTGGTTCTCAGGAAATATACCAATGTATATTATAAACGCTCCAATTACAACTAATAATATCACGAATAGTGTTTTTAATACCATTTTAGGACTAGTTTTCTTGTTTAAAATTGCCTCATCGTCTTCATCGTCAATCATAAAAATTAAACACTGCTCGGAATAATCTGATATAGAAAAAAATCGCAAACATATATTTTTTTTTATTGTTGGTTAGTATATATGAATATATCAAACATGCAAGTTAAAAGAAAAAAGTTCAAAAATTCACGAAAACTATTTTCATCATAAAATTCTACAAAAGTTAACCTCAAAATGAATGGTACCGAAACTGATCCTTTCAGTCTGATTTTAAATTTACTGTTTTTTCTCCTTATATTCATAAGTATGTTCTATGGACAAAAACTACAAGGTTACATGGCTTCAAATCAGATAAAAACCGCTTTGGAAAAGCTTAAAAAATGGAACGACCAAGGTAAACAGATACTACTCAAGAAATTTAAGACTTTTGCAGACAAGAAAGAAAATGAAAAAGATTTAATGATTAAACTCGAAGATTTCATGACATTTGTAGCAATATTACCTGTGGACCTTGATCCTTATGGGATTATCCCTAAAATTGACCACATCGTGGATATTAGAGATTCAAGATACGAAGAAGAAGTGAAAAGGATCGCCCCTCACGCAGATAGCATCCAGAGAAGCAATTTGGAAAACCTTTTAGAAGCAGCCATGGCTGTTGACTACCTATATAGATTAATTAAGCATTATCTGATATTAGGTAAGAAATCGAAATCAATGATATTACTAATGCAAATTTCGATGCAACTGGGTTTAATTATGGGAATGGCTAAATCATATTTTTACGCTACAAAGGCGTTTTCTGAGGGAAGTCCAATTGGAGACGCTCTTGGTCCAATGGTTGCAGGACAATTTATTAGGGATGTTGCTAATAAAAAGAGTGTTGAGGCCATTGAAATTGCAAGAGATACCATCTATCAAGAAGTTACATTCGAAGAAAGAATAGTATATGTCGTTCGAGCAAGGGGGCCTGGAGGAACTGTCGGCAAGCCAGGAAGGGCCATCAAGAAATTAATAGAAGAGCATGGAGATTCAATCTCGAGAATAATAATGATCGATGCTGGACTGAAATTGGCTGGAGATAAAACTGGATCAATTTCAGTAGGTGTTGGTGCGGCCATTGGTGGCATAGGCGTTGAAAAATCCTATATTGAAACATCATCAACGGAAAAATCAATCCCTATTGATGCTTTGATATGCAAACAATCGCTAGAAGACGCAATAACTACAATGAAACGCCCCATTACTCAATCCGTACCGTTAATCGTGGAAAGGATTAAAATGACAATAAGAAAGCGGACGAGCAAGGGATCGAAAGTTATCGTAGCAGGAATCGGAAACACGATCGGTATAGGAGTTTGAACTACCAGCCCTAAAGGAGCTGGATTCTTGCTTCCACGACCACTGCACCTAAATGGCGTCCTATACGATCTCCACAAGCGTAACTTCCCGTAGTCCCTACGGTAGGTCATGAAATGACCGTGATACCTCTTTCTTCCAAGAGGCGTATTCCTTCCTTCTTAATATTAGTAGAGGCGTTCTTATCTCGGTGATGACATGTGCCACATTCAGGACAAGTCCATTCGCGTTCGCTTAAAGATAAGCCCTCGTATTTATATCCGCAAACAGAGCAGAGCTTACTTGAGGGAAAAAAGCGGTCTACTTCTTGATAGTGCTTGCCACGCCTTTCAAGCTTGTAGTTTAAAATGGTTTTAAATTGATGCCACGAAAAGTCCAAGGTTACCGATTTTGACACGCCACTATTGAATTGTTGTATGCCTTTTATGTTCAGGTCTTCTAAAATAACGGCATCGAACGTATCTGCAAGCTGAAGCGCGGTCTTATGAGTCCAATCGCGTTTTTGGTTGGCAATTTTTTCGTGCAAGCGGGCTAACCGAAGTCGTGATTTCCAACGATTGTGTGACCCTTTTTTCTTTCGAGAAACCTGTCGATGTAGCCTTCTAAGCTTGGATTCTGAACCACGATAAAAACGAGGGTTAGAAAATGTCTTTTCTTCTCCTACCAAGAATTCAGACGCAGACATGTCAAAGGCGGCAATCGCATCGCAATGAACCTTTTTTAAGGGAGAGACCTCTAGCTCCCCCTCAATTAGAATAGACACGAAATACTTTCCGCTCTTGGTTTTCGAAACGGTCACGTGTCGAATCGGTTCGGCAAAGCTCCTATCGTCCTTAAATCTTATCCACGTCTTGACTTTTGGAAGCTTTATTCGCTTCTTCTCAAAATCAATCTTGATATTATCGTTTATGTTATAGGTGGTGTATGTTTGCTTATTCTTTTTTGATTTAAACCTCGGATGTCCTACTTTCCGAGCCACTTTTAAACCCTTGAAAAAGTTCTGAAAGGCGACTATTAGGTGTTGGGTGACGGATTGTAATGCCTTGCTATCTACTTCCGTCATGAACTCAAATTCTTGCTTGTACTCCTTTTCAGTTTTTTACTTGTGAGCTCTTAACGCTTCAGAATCTTCCTTGAGTTGCTGATACACATTGTTGCGTTCTGCCAGCATCTGGTTCCATAAAAGACGACAACAACCAAATGTCTTGTTTAATAAGTCTTGTTCAAGAGGGGTCGGATATATCCGAACTTTTACTGCTTTATTAACTTTCAAGGGCAATCTTCCTCCGTTGATTCTCAACATATTGTTTCAGAACGTCAATTGATACATGTCCCGTAGAAGAAATAAAATAACTGGAGCTCCAAAAATGAGCACCCTGTGATTTATCTTGTAAGAAAGTCTCATACTCCTTCCTTGGGAAAAGAGAGGAATGCCCCTTAATCGTGTTTATATGCTTGGGAATATCTAACATAGGTTTTGCAGAAATCAATAAATGAACATGATCCATATATTTTGCTACAAAATTAAGTGACACGTGAGAGAATAGACTCCACGAGGATCTTTTCGATATTCCATTATTTTTCTTCATTTAGATAGCATAAAAAATACATGACTATTTGAGTTTAGTGATTTTTAGACGCATACATCCACGCCCTAAAGGACTTGGCTTTCTGCGTGAAAAACGGTAAAATTTTTAATTTTTAACACGAGCCCATTCTTAAGTTTTAACAACATTGCATCGTTTTCGTAATTAAATGTCAGGTTTTAATAACAATCCTTCGATTATAAAAGAAAAAAGTTCCTTTTTTTTTGACTTGGACGGAACGATTTACTTAGGGAACAAACTTTTTCAAGGAGTTCACGAATTAATTGCCTTACTCAAGGAAAAGAACAAGCGCTTTTTTTTCCTTTCTAACAATTCTAGTAGGTCCACTTCAGAATATTTGCATAAGTTAAAAAAGTTGGATTTAGAAGTATCTCAAGAAAATGTAATATTATCCCAACACCCGACTATCGCATACTTACTAAAAAAAAAATACAAGAAGGTCTTTCTTTTAGGGAATCAGTCCCTGAAAGAAGAATTCGTTCAAGCAGGATTTATGCTAGAAGAAAAAGATCCTGAGATTTTAGTATTAGCTTTTGATCAAGAATTTACATACCAGAGGCTAGCTAGTGCTACACATTTTTTATTAAACGATTTACCTTACATTGCAACGCATTTGGACGATAGATGTCCAACAGAAAATGGATACATCCCCGATGCGGGAAGTACGGCAGCTCTCCTGTTTAAAGCTTCTGGTAGGATGCCAAGAGTTTTTGGAAAACCTAACAAAGACATGATATTATTTAAATTAAATGAATTAGGAATTTCTCCCGATGATGCCATAATGTTCGGGGATAGGTTGTATACAGATATGAAAATGGGGCACAATGCGGGAGTCTCAACTTGTCTTGTCTTATCGGGAGAATCAACACTTGAAATGGTCAAAGAAAGCGATACTAAACCTGATTTTGTTCTTGAAGGTGTTTGGAAATTGTTAGATATTCTTTAATAATCATATCATTATTTAGTCTACCTTTATTCAAATTCAAAAGAAATTTATCGATAGGATGATTTACATTCTTATTATTTAGGAACACGATGATCATTGAATTTGACTATAGACGAGAAAATATCTTTATTACAGGAAGTTGGCGAAGAAATCGTTGACGAGGAAGAATTAAAAACACTCCTCCAAAAAAAATTGGATAAAGGGCGAGATATTTTCGCTT
>JBHLMB010000194.1:0-5764 GCA_048938565.1 Promethearchaeota archaeon
CTACTTTTTAGAATAAGATCTTCAATTTCATCTACTTCCTTAGTAATTTCTCAAAGCGTTAGTATTTTGGATAATTTGTAATCGATCCTCACAAAATTTCTTAAATACCGCTTCATGAGGAATTATGCCTTTTCGAGCAGAAGGAGGAAAAATTTCTTCTAGTTTTAATAAACCAACAAAACCATATCGAGAAATTTTTTCACCCGTATCAGGTCTTTCGTAATCAATTCCATATATACACAGACACCTATCTTTTCCGTGAACGAGTGTTTCATTATCTATCATTTCCATAAGTTTTTTTCCTGCTGCCTCGTAAGTTTCGGGTAAAATCACGTGACATATGTTATCTGGGTCTCGTTTTTTTAATACTTCCTTTTCTTCTTCGGAAATGACATCATAAGGAGGAGCAATCAGGTCGTTTAGCCGTTTTTCTCCTTTTTCTATTGCTTCTTTATAATGAAAGTTCCTAAAATCGATTAGCTCTGGCATGGTAATGATTTGAATGTTATGAATTTGGTAATAATTTAAAAATTAAAAATTTTTTGATACCTCTTCTGAATTCATCTAAAATCCTTATTAAATAAATACAAATTATTAAATATAATAAACTAATTTTATGTTTTCAGTTTTTTTACTTCTTTCCTCAGGACTTCTTGTAATTTCTCAAGTTTTTCTAGTTCTTTGGAATTGATTTTATTCAAAGGATGTTGTTGTTGTTTTTTCATTAAATTACTTATTTTTGTAATATTACTTGCTTTGAGTTGGTCAAATGAAGATTGTATTTTCTCAAAACTAATGTTAATCTTGTCCTTGAATTTTTCCATTATTACAATCAACATATCAATGTTATGGAATTTTGAATCTAATTTGTCTAAATTATCTCCTTTTTTGATTTCTTCAATAAGAGCATCGATGTATTCGAGGAAAACTATTCCTATGTCGTTTGGTTGTATGATTAGATTTGGTGGATTTAATTTTGCTGTAGGCTTTAAATCAATCTCGTCTAATATACTAGAAGTGTATTTAATTGTAAAATGAAGATTTTTATCATCCTTATTTTCAGTTTTGCTTACATCAATAGCATCATCAAAGTCCATTACCAATTCCAATTCGTCGAGCTCTATTTTTGTCATTAAAGGAGAAAACTGCACTTGTAATTGTTTTTTTCCAAAAAAATCGTTTCCAATTCGTAAGATTTGCGTGTAGGTTTGATTTTGTTCTGTACCACCAATTGGAGCAAAAAGCACGCCCCCGTTGGGATCTAATTGATCTAAGAGATGATGAATTTTGTCTTCGGTGATCGCACCCGTGACAAGAATTTTCTTCCACGGTTTAAGTTCAGGAACACCTTCTAAGGGATTTTTTACAATAATTTTAATGTACTTATCGTACTTGATTTTTTTCAAGTTCTCAATCGTGATTTTGGCGATATCCGAGTTTGCTTCCAAGATGGTGATGGTTCCCTTTGGAATTAGTTTATGGGCTAAGGCAGAAATAAAACCACTTTTTGCTCCTAAAATGAGAAGGTCTTCTGTTTGTTCAGTAAATAATAAACCTTGAAGCATAATGCTAATCATGTGAGGTGCGCTAATCGTGCGGTAATTTTTATTATTCTTGTGATAAAAAAGACTAGGGCGATCAACGAAAAATACCGCATGATAAATGTATTCTTCAGATATGAAATCTTCGATGTTTTCATCTAAGAAAGCTCTAAATAAGCGCCTATCCTTAAGGTATCCATTGCCTATTAACGAAAAAAGCAATTGAATTTTAGCCTCAAACATCGAAGTGTTTTCCATTGATTGAATTTTCCTCATAAATGATTTGAATATTGTTACTATATATCGTGACAATGCCCATTATTATATCTTATTCACAAAAAAGTAGGTTTTTTTATAATATATATTTTATTCGAACAAAATATAAGATTTTATAGAGTAAAATGCGCGTTTGATCATCATTTTTGTTCCAAATGCAGGAATTTAAAAAGTATGAGTTTGATGATATATATATTTATAACGGCTAAACTATTTTCCCAAGATCGGATCTTATCACCTACATATTACTTCCTTAATTTAACCTCGCAGGCTCATTTCAATTCATGAGACCGCTACAAATTACGAGGAACTCGCCCAGATTTAGTTTTTTATTATCTATATCAAAGCAATTTACTGATTGAAGGGAAAATTTCAATATAATGAGGGATAATCAACAAGTTTTAATGGAATATTCAATCATTATCTGTGAATCTTTTCAAAATCTTATATTTTCTACAAGTTTTAAAAACCAGTTAGATATAGTTTTTTAAATTAAGTTCTGAAAAATTGATATCTCAATTTATTTATAGATGTTTATTAATTATAAAAAAATAGGATTAATTCAATTCTAAATTTTCTTTGATTAGTACTCAACAAAAACTAATATTTCCAAAATACGAAACGCTATATTGCATTAATTGCGCTAAAGTACTAAAATCAAACGGAGAGACATACTGGTCTTGCGACCAAAATATATACTTGTAATCCAATATAACTCCCGCGAGAAAGATAGTGAATTAAAGTATTTTTTAAAATAAATGTTATTTGCTTTAATCAAGATTTAAGGTAGTCTTTTTCAATTAGATCCGAGAAATCCGTTCCTTCCTTTATGATATTTAAGATCAAGTGAGTATTGGTCCTCACTACAAACTCATACGAGTTAATTTTTTTTACAAGATTGCTTAATTCACTCCTAGTCTTGAATCGAGCTAGGATAATGGCGTCGTAGGTTCCAGTCACATCGAATACTCCAAAAATATTAGGTAAATAGGCAATTTCTTTTTCTACTTCAAGCATTTTTCCCTTTGATATCGTTAACTCAATAAATGCTAAAATATCGTATCCCAAGCTCTCGAAATTAATGCTCGCTCCGTATCCCTTGATGATGTTTTTCTCAAGCGCTTCCACGTGTTTTTTAACAGTAACGGGCGATTTACTGAGGTCTTTGGCTATTTGGCGAAATGAGGCTCGTCCATCTTTGCTGAGAATCTTTAGAATGTCAATATCAAGTTTTTCTAAATTTGATAGATCCATACTAAATAGTAGGCTTTATTACTTTTAAATAATGCATTTGACTACATGCTTAATCAAAAAGTGGATGAATGTTCACAAATAATTTTTTATATCATATGTATGTTGTCGATCGTTCAGTTAGGGAAAGTCAATATGTTACTATGCTATATTAACGACCCGTGAGAGTGAACATATATGCCAAAATTTATATAGGATGATGCACTATCTGAACATAAGAAAATATTAAGGCATGTTATGATAGAAAAATGATAGAAAAAACAGATCCAAAACGAAAAGAAGCCTGTGAAAAAGTAATCGAAACGGTAAAAGAAGAGAACATTAAATTTATTTACCTTCAGTTCACCGATATTCACGGCATTATCAAGTCCTTTGAAATTAATGCAAAAAGGATAGAAGATTTTCTTGAAGAAGGAGAAAATTTTGACGGTTCAAGCATCACTGGATACGGAGCAATAGAAGAGAGCGATAAAGTCGCCATTCCCGATCCAAGCACTTTTTATATGCTTCCCTGGCGAAAAAACAACAAGGTCGCTCGATTCATTTGCGATATCTATAAACCTGATGGTGATAAATACGAAGGAGATCCTCGATATATTCTCCAAAAAGCGGTAAAAAAAGCAGAAGCTGAAGGACTCACATTCTATTGTGCACCTGAGATGGAATTCTTCATACTGAACAAGGACGGCAAAGAAATATATAAACCATCGGACATGAGAGGTTATTTTGATTACGATCCTTACGATATTAACGAGCAAATGAGATATACAATCGCCGAATATTGCGACGCAATGGGAATCGAAATTGAGGCCTTACACCACGAAGTAGCTTTTGGACAACATGAAGTAGACTTTAAATACGATAAAGCCGTTGATTCAGCTGACAACACGATAACGATAAAAACCATCATCAAAACGGTCGCTGCTCAAAACGACATGACAGCCACCTTCATGCCAAAACCATTCCCTGGAATAAACGGATCTGGAATGCATGTCCATCAAAGTCTATGGAAAGATGATAAAAACCTCTTTTACGACGAAAAAGACAAGGCTAATATTTCACTTACGATGAAAAAATGGATCTCAGGACAATTAAAACACGCTAAAGCGATGTGTTGCGTTTTAAGCAGCTGGCCAAACTCTTATAAAAGGCTAGTTCCAGGATACGAAGCGCCAGTATACATCGCATGGGGTTTTAGAAACCGATCGCCCTTAATAAGAGTCCCAGACTTTCACGGAAGGCCGAACGCAGCTCGCAATGAAATAAGATGTCCCGATCCCGCAGGAAATCCATACCTGCAATTTGCCGTGTTATTGTCTGCAGGTTTGGACGGAGTTCTTTCAGATGATATAGAAATAGTGGAACCAACCGATAAAAACGTGTACCACTTCTCGACAAAAGACTTGGAAAAATCTGGAATAAACGCCTTACCTGGAAGCTTGAGACAAGCTTTAGTAGAGTTTAAAGGTTCGGACTTCATGAAAGAAGTGTTCGGTGAAGAGACTTTTAAAAACTACTATTACGCAAAACTCGAGGAATTCGACGCTTATCGCATTAGCGTGTCTCAATGGGAACGAGATCGGTACATAACTCGTTTGTAATAATAGTTTTTATATTTATTTTTATATTATTTTTTTAGTTTCGTTTTTGGATAATTCAATTTCTTACCATACTTATTTATATATCCAGTTAAACTAATACTATCTACAAAAGAATAAATCAACAAATTATGAAATTTAGCATTCCAAGTCTTTACGAAAAAAAAAGGATAATGATTGTTATCCTGTTATTGGCTTGTATAACCAGTTTTGTAGGTTCATCAAACAACCTGGACATTAAAATTCAAGAAGCACCTGTGAAAAATGTTCAACAAATATCTGCTAGTTGGAATGTTGGGAATATTGTCATAGATAATTGGACATATGCAAGTGATACCCATGATTGGTGCTATTACGAAAATGGTCAATATATCATTGAAAATGTAACTTTTGATTTTTTAAGAATTGAAAATACCACAGATGCCTTCGAAATCCGCTATTGTGTTTTTAATAGGATACAAGAATATGAAAGTGGAATATACCTTAGGAATGCTTCTAATGGAATAATCTACAATAACACAATGAATGGGCGTTGGTATGGAGTATATGCAAGATATTGTTCTAATATAACTATTTTAAGAAATGTGATGAAAGTGATAAAGTATTGTATGTCGTTATA
Organism: Promethearchaeota archaeon; assembly: GCA_048938565.1. Classification (GTDB taxonomy): domain Archaea; phylum Asgardarchaeota; class Lokiarchaeia; order Sigyniarchaeales; family SOKP01; genus FT1-020. The sequence goes on from JBHLMB010000194.1 coordinate 5,286, forward strand.
CTAATGTTCAAACCTTTCAATCGAAAATAATACCGTAGCACCTGAATATTTTTCTCTTAATATGGGTGAATGCAACAATACTGATATAAGAGGGAATACTTTTTTCGATTCTTATGGCATCTATGTTGACTATAGTGTAAGTGCATGGGGACCTTTTATAGATGATTCTATTAATATTACCATAGAGAGAAATAAATTCGATCTTAATGATATCGGTCTCGATATAGAAACCTCAGAAAGGGTAGATATCCTAAATAATACCTTCTCACATATTACAGATCCATTAATTCTTGACTATTGCTCAAATACATCCGTAATTGATAATGATATTGATGGTACTTATTTTGTTGGAATCACATATAGATATTGTCTTTATGGTCAAATATTAAATAATAAAGTATCGACTAGTGGAAAGGAAGGAATCTTAATGGAAAGAAGCAACCAAACCATAGTAATGTATAATACAATACGGAGTAGCG
>JBHLMB010000195.1:0-5760 GCA_048938565.1 Promethearchaeota archaeon
AAGGGTCATCAGAAGTAAGAAATGACAAACAAATGGGCTGGAAACCTTTTCTTATCATCAAATAAATTGCAGCAGGGCTATCCAGTCCCCCAGAAAGTAAAGATATAAATTTCAGCTTTTTAATTCCCCTCATTTTTCCGTTTTAAGAAGGGCTCGAATTTCAGTCCTATCCCATTTTTTTAAAGCGTTATTAAAATCCTCTATGGTAATTTTCCGAGCTATTTTTATCTTATTTTCCGCTTCTAGCTTTCGTATCTTGAGTTGTAATTTTTTATTTTTTCTGAAAAATTTTTCAGCTTTAGGATATTCTTCAAAAAATATTTCTTTCAAGTTTGCTATGTCCTTATTTTTTAAATTATTATAATTTTTTATTACAAACTTACATAGAGGATCAATTGTTATCTCAAACTGAAAAGCGTCTTTTCTTTTCAAAGATAATGGATACGCTTGACAAGCATAAGGTTTGATTTTATGAATGGAACAGCCTTTATCTTTGATAAAAAATGGGCAATGACCCTGAGAGTTTAAGATGATCCTGTAGGTGATGACTAATATTTTCGAATTAAGTTCGTCAGGAAAGACTAGATCTTCTTCAACAGTAAAATTGATCTCCTTCTCCTTCGCTAATTCAATCAACTCATCTACTTCTTCAGGATAGAGTGGAATCCGCTTGGCACCAGGATTATCTGGAATCTCAAAACAACAGATCCCACATTTTAAACACCCATATTTTAACACGGTCATTATTTAACTTAGTTTTTAATGCTTCTTATTTGTTTCAAAATCTTAAATTATTTTTTGAGGTTATTAGAAATTTAAACAATAAATTACTGATATGTCGCACTCACGAGGATATTACATGAATATAAAAGAATAAAAAATCCATCTTCTCATAACTATAACATAAAATATGAATGCCTCAAAACGATGATAAATGACGAAGAAGGAATAAGAATAATAAAATACATTGACTACATCAAAAGTGATTTTGTAAATCCTATTTGCATTTTAGGAATGCCAGGAATAGCAGATGTGGGAAAATTTGCTTTAGATTCACTTATAGGGCAATTAAATGCCGAGAGTTACATAGATATAATTTTTGATGATTATCCCGCAGGAGCTATAGTGGATGATAGTATATTGTCAGCTCCCAAAGCTGAAATTCTGATATATAAAGATCCAAAAGAAATTCGTGATATTGTTTTGATAACTGCTGATGCACAATCCTTGACACCAAAAGGAATATACAGAATATCGTTCTTTTTAACTTCGATATTACAAGAAATAGGAATTACATTAATAATTGCCCTTGGAGCGTATCCTGTAGCATCTAGATCCATTAATTCAAAGCATCCAAGAATTTTTGCAAGTTCAACAAATAGAGAAATGTTGGAAAGATTCTTATCTGATGTATCTTGTGAAAAGATTCAAAAAGGGGTTATTATTGGCGCTAATGGATTGATCCCCACTTTAGCAAAAGCTCGATTTGGAATTGATGGATTGGTCTTTCTTGCGGAAACAGACAATCTTGCAATGGTAAATGAGGATATTACAGACCTAAGAGCATCTATTACATTATTAGAGATGCTAAAGAGGTCGTTTACTCTCCCGATAAAAAAGAATTACTCTCTCGATAACATCGATAATATAACAAAAAATCTTCAGAATAAAAGAGAACAATTGGAAAAAGATCTTGATAGCCTACAAATAGTTTCTGCCGATGCTGAAGATAAACGCAAATCTCTCTATATTTAAAATCTATTTATTACATCCAAAAATATTTTAATAATAGCTCATTAAGAATATTATGAGTTATGTATGCGCAAGAAAAAGTTGTGGTAAGGAAGTATCTAAAAAAGAACTAAATGCTTTACCTGGTATAAAATGCAGCCATTGTGGATTTAGAATCCTATACAAAAAAAGGCCTGAAATTATCAAAAGATTAAAAGTGCGATAATTTATCCGATTTCATTAGTTATATTACCTTTCAGGTTAAAATTAAGATTTTTAAGGAGTTCTTTGTATCTATTTCGTATTGTTGCTTCGGTAACTCCCGTGGCAATTGAAATTTCTTTTTGTGTCCTATGCTCTCCTTCTTGGATGGCCGCAACATAAAGAGCGGCTCCCGCAAGACCTGTGGGCGCTTTTCCCGCAGTGATTCTTGATTTTTTAGCGAGCTCTAAAATCAAGGCAGCACGATTCTGTGTCCTACCAGATAAATTTAACTCCGCGCAAAACCGGGGTACAAAATTTATCGGAGACGATACTCTGATATTAAGTTTAAGTTCTTGGAGTATTAAGCGATAGCATCGGGCAATTTTTCTTTTATCTACAGAAGCAAATTCTAAAAAATCTTCAATTGTTTTTGGTACATTATTTATCCTACACGATAAATACATCGAGGCTGTTAACATTGCTTCAATAGATCTCCCCCGAATAAGATTTTTATTTGCCATTTTCCGGTAAATATATGCCGCAGATTCTTTTATGTCTTTCGAAAGGTTGAGTTGTGAAGAAAATCTATCCAACTCGTTCATTGCGTAAGCCAGGTTTCGATCAATTGATTTGTTTGTTCGAGTCCTGACATTCCATTTCCTCAACCTATATACCTCAGCTTTCATTTTTGGACTTATGTTTTTTCCAAAAGCGTCTTTATTTTTCCATCCTATCATTGTGCTGAGTCCCTTATCGTGTAAAGTTAAAGTTGAGGGCGCTCCAACACGAGCCTTTTTGTTTAATTCATCTGAGGAAAATGCTCGCCATTCAGGGCCATTATCGATAACCTTTTGGTAAATAACAAGACCACATATATTACAAATAATCTCTGCGCGTGATTCGTCAAAAATCACATTTTTATTTCCACAATCAGAGCAAATATTTAATTCATTTTGAGACATTTTTATGTTATTAAAGATAAAACTTCAATTCTTTAATTTCTATAATTAAAATAGTATTTTTAAATGTTTGCGTTTTAAAGATTTACTGGCTAATAAAATTTAGATGTCTCATAAATTGATTATGTATCTAAATAAAAAAGTTTTAATAGAATGAATATAATTGTTTATATGATGCGACATAATTATAAGTCTCACGGAAAACATTGTTATCTCAGGTCTTTTAAGACTAATTGCCAAAAATGTGGGGCCGATGTACTTTATTGGGAGTGTATTCACGGTTGCAAGATATATTTTAATTATCCTCCTTATGGAAAACTAGTAAAGCATTATTGTCGGAAGTTTCTGGAAAAAAGCCATCCAAATAAATACAAATTGATCGTAAAAAAACCCTTAGGAATTAAACAAGAGCAGTCCCCAAGATGTCCAGTTTGTAGAAAATTATTTAAGAATGATAATAATTTAAAAGAACATTTTAAACAACTTGTGAAAATAGACGAATGGCATAAACTATTCTCTAACTCAATACATAAGAATAAAGAAGAAAAAGAGGATTATGATGAGGAAAAAAAACCGATATTTGGGAGAATCAATCTAAAAAATAAGGCTAAATAATTATATTTAGCACGGGTTTATTATTATTTAAAAATGAGCCCTATTATTTCCAGTATCTTAATTTTATATATCGGAAATATCTCGTTTGAAATTTCATTATTAGGAACACGCTAGAACTCACTTAGCTCTAAATGATAAGTGCTTAATTATAAAAATTTTCCAATATGTATGTAATTTTCCCGGAATTTTTCCGGTAGAGAGCTTTAATTTAGGTAGACTCAATAAAAACAACCGATGTTATCCTCTACCTATTAATTTATTGTGATTTAAATAGATATATTATTGTTATCTATGTAGGTAACTTTTAAGCATTCAAAAAGTTTTTTAAAAGATTAATTTCATTATATTTATATTATATTGTTTTTATCATGTTATTAAAATTACAAATAATACATATGGAAAAATTATGTCTGCTGTAGATCCCGAAACTGCTGTTTATAATCTAATGAAACGCGATCCAAATATCATAGCCGTAGCGATATTAGCCTCAAATAATAGCATTATATATAGCACGGATAATTGGGATATTAGTAGCGATATTGGAAAAGTCATATCAGGTTGGTCCTCCTTGAATGCCCAATTTATAATGATATCCGGAGTAAAATATTCGATGTTAGCACAAACAATGGAAGGGTTTACGGCAACCTCAATCCGCGGAGAAGGACATATTATCGGCGCAAAAGATGATGAACATAGGGTAATCGCCTATCTTGAACCTGATGGATATATGCAAGGTGCGTCTATGGATGTGCAAAAATGCTTGGCAGAAATGAGCAATAAAAAGAGAGCTGTTACTGAAGATACTTCTAGAAGATCTACGGCGGCCTCTATGGGAAGTAGTGGTGCAAGTTCCGGAGCAAGCGTAGATCCTCAGCTAAAAGGGGAAATTCAAGCATTTCTCGATTGGATAAAAGATAGTGAAGGCCTTGCAGGTTATATTAAATACTATATTGATCAAAGCAATACTCAAATAATTTCTGCAATGGCACAAGTCTACAACGAATTAAGACAAATTTTTGGCGTATAATCTCAATTAATTTAGATTGCTAAACATTTTTTCATTTATATTAAGAGCATTATTGTTGGTTCCTAACAACTATTATTTAATGAAGTCAAAGATACAAAGAATCAGATAATTTTTTAAGTAAAAAAATTAAATTTAATAAAAGAAACTAAATAAATTATAAAGAGTTATAGATTTGAATAAGATGAAACTGTACCGATTAAACATTTGGAAGTTTTTAGTTGTTGTAAATTGTATTATAACTGTTATAAGTGTTATTTTAATATTTGATAAAGTGTTTTATCACTTTTTTTACGGGGATTTTTATTTGCTAATAGTATTAATATTCCTTATAAGCATTTTTGCTATAGACCTAGTATATATAATCTTTCCCGTAGAAGTTTCACAAGATTTCGAAAAAAATATTGAACAAGAAAAATCTAAGCAAGATTCAAAAAGATTAATTTCAGAGAAAGAACTAAGTAAAAAAAGTATAGAAACCAATGGAAAAACCTATCTTTCGAAAGAAGATTTGGAATTTGAAATACCAAAAATTCCTGATGCTCCGAAAAAAAAAGAGAAGATTACAAAAGAAACCCATGGATTATCGATAGATATTCTGAACAAAATGAGAGAAATGGAATCAAAAGACACTGAAGTTATATTAGTTAATTGCGAAAGATGCAATAATGTCATTCCCGTACCAGTACCAAGAAAGGCCGTATTAGAATCAGAATTACCCGTTGTTCCCATTAGTTATATTCATTCACAAGGTAATGATAAACATTGTATTACTCTTCACCTTGATCACGATTTTGACGTTCGCAGGCAGAGAATATCCGATGTAGTGCTTTCAGATTAAAAGAAAGTTAACATTTTAACGATAAATTTATAATTCTTTTTAAATTATTGAATAACATGAAAGTGAATGTTGGAGTGATTGCCGCAAGCGGATATGCGGGCGGAGAAGCAGTCCGTTTACTTAGCTATCATCCTTATGTTAACCTTACCTATATAACTTCTCGAAAATTAATCACAAAATATTTTCATTCGGTTTACCCGAATTTTAGAGGCGTATCAAGCCTAAAATTTGAGGAATACAATGTTAAAAAAGCAAAAGAAAAATGTGATATAGTATTCTTAGCCGTACCCCATAAAATTTCACAAGATTTGGTTCCCGAGTTATTAGATGAGGGATTAAGAGTAATTGATCTTAGTGCTGATTTTAGACTAAAAGATAAATTGATA
>JBHLMB010000196.1:0-5758 GCA_048938565.1 Promethearchaeota archaeon
GCCAGCCTTTGTGAGTAGAACTCAAGCTTGCCCGATGGTGTAGCGAGCTTGTCCGTTGGAATGAATATTGGAGGAATAAACGATTGGGGGCGGGAGTGGGCGTTTACGAACCTTATAAAGCTCTGTCGGCCATTTTTAACAGGAAACGATCACTGGGTTAGCGGAGGTGAAAATTTATGGGATACGGGATTGATAGATCAAATTCCGTGCGACGAGAACGGGTATCCTCTTCAATTACCCATGGACTTCGGATTGGAGGCACCTCAGATAGTTCATACTGGTTTTGCTTCGATGTACAATCTACCTCTTGGTACATATGTGTTCCGATACGATGGTGAAGGTGAATTCGAATTTACGGGAAATTGGGAAGTCATCGATCAATCTCCTGGTAGGTATGTGTTAAATATGACGGATACCAGTTCTTTTAACGGAATTAGGATTCCATCTTCTACCTTGGGAAATCACGCTCGAAATTTTAGTTTAGTCCGATCTGAATTCGAATCTTCTTATCTCGACAATCCGTTCAATCCAACTTGGTTGGAAAAGCTTTCAAATTTCAGTACTATCCGTTTTATGGATTGGGGCAAGACTAATTTTCATGACAACCTGACAAATTGGGAGAATCGATCGCGAGTTTCCGAATACTGCTATTCACACGATAGAGGTGTTCCATACAAAATAATGATACAATTATGTAACTTGCTTGATAGAAACGCCTGGGTTTGTGTACCGCACGAGGCATCGGACGATTACATCACTCAAATGGCGCGACTATTTCGAGATAATCTCGAACCAGAGCTAACGCTTTACGTGGAATATTCAAACGAGATATGGAATTGGATGTTTCCAGCTACACACTATTGTTATGATAATGGGAATCAAGGCGTGCCATGGCCTGAACGAATAGCTCCGTTCGTTCAAAACGCCCTTGATATATTCACTTCAGAGTTTACAGGGGAGATTGATCGATTAAAACGAGTCGTGGGTGTACAGGCAGGCTATTTTGATGTAGGTAATCGCACGATCTCAAATATTAATCCAAGTAGTTACGATATAGTATCGCCCACCGCCTACTTTGGATTTGACGAGGAAGCCATAGAGATGTTAGAATTTTTTGGTGAATATATCACGATTGAGCAAGTTTTTCATCTAGCTCTTGATGGAATCGATGAAAATATAATCCCTGCCATCGGACGTTATCTCAATCGCACCATCGAATTGGGGAAGGAATTCATGTTCTACGAGGCGGGTCAACACCTCACGCCAGATCCGTTTGGTTCAATTCAGCCTTATGGTCAGGCATTGGTAGACATACAATATCACGATGCGATGTATTATCTTTACAACTACTTGTTCAATAGGATCAGGGACCTACGAGATGAAGCGGAATATGGAGGTAATTTTCTCATGATGATGTTCAGTTTTGCTTCTGGTCCAAGCGCCCGCTATGGAACGTGGGGTGTTCTACCGGATATTTTTTTGGAACCACCTTACATGCCCGAAGCTCCTAAATATCAGGCTATATTGGATAACTTGATCTGATACAAGAACATAGGGTATTCTCTATTCCTCAATACAATGTTAATTATAGTAAGGATTGTATTTTGTTCTATAAATGATTTATAATTCAAAGTCGTTATGACACGCCCAGCATTTTTCTCCTTTATCTAAAAGCGCTTTCACACAATCCCTACAATAAAACGCCCTGCAATATGGACATATATATACATTTCTTCTTATAATTCCTTTATGGACCAAGCATTTAAATTCTTCTTCTTGAATGTTGAGTTCAGATTCGGTTTTCTCTAATTCTTCCTTTTCTTCCGGAGCTGTATCCTTTCCGTTTAGTATTACACCTTCTTCTGGGATATTACCTTTATGTGAAGAATTAGACGTGCTTTCAAAGAATATTTGACTGTTTTCCATCGTTTGCTCTCTTAATTGAATGGTCTCAGTTTTAACATTTTTATTTATATTTCTCCTTCTCAAGTAGAACACGATTCCTGCTAAGGCAAGGATGCAAAGAATGGTTATTATTGCATAAAATAGTTCAAGAGGAAAAGGATTTGGTGGAACTATGACAACTACATACATCGTTGCATTTACCTGATCGCCATCTGCATCAGTTATTTTCAAAATCACCGTGTAATTTCCAGGAGACTCATATCGATGCGTAGGCGTCTCATCATAAGATATATATCCATCTCCAAAATCCCAAGAAAAATTCAAAGGAAAATTTCCATCGTTTACAATATATGAAATATTTACACTTTCTCCTAGCGTTATTTGTACGATATTTTCTGTAAAAGAAAAACTTGGGACAGAATCAAATTCAACATAAATAAAATCTATCTTCAATTCAAAATCTAGATCACCATTTCCATCCCTAAGAGTAAGGTTTATAGAATATACTCCAGGTAGGTTATATTGATGAATTGGATGAGGATTAGTGGAATTTTTACCGTCCCCAAAATCCCAATAATATTCTGTTTCAGGATATCCTTCAAAACCCGTGAACTTAAATTGAATCGATTGTCCTTGTACAATATTAGATTGATCTACCGAAAAATTTATAATTGGTCTTGTTTCTACTAAAGGATACCTATCCTGCGATACCGCAGAACCATTAACTATATAAGGTGATTCACCAATACCATCACCATTTCCATCACTTCCAATATAATCGTCCCAATAATTTCCTATCGCTCTATTGTCCCATTGATTGAATGTTCCATTGTCTTCGGCGTTTAATCCATTATTAATAAAGATATTTTTAAATATAGTATTATTATCAGCATTGAGTAGGCTCATTCCGTATTGAGTGTTATTTTCTATGAGGTTTTGAGAAAATGTATTTTCGAGAGAATAACCAATAGCAATTCCATAATATGAATTTTTAATTATTTTATTTCTTGAAAAATTATTATAATCACAACCAATAATGGTTACCCCACGGTTATTATAGCTAAAATTATTCCTTGAAATGAAATTGCTATTGCTATTTTCATATATATCTATACCCCAAATATTATGGCTGGCATTATTTTCCGAGATTGTATTATTAACGCAATCCTTATTTAATTTTATTCCATATTCATTGTAATTGGCGATATTTCCCGATATAATATTATGAGAACTTGCTTGGAGTAATATTCCTGAATATGTATGCGATACATTTAACCCTGAAATGATGGAGTTCGAACAATTAATTAATAAGACCTGCCCTGCATCAGTAAAATTACTTGGACCTAAATTCTTTTTATTAACATAATAATAAATTGGATTTTCATTCATTTTATTTGAAGTATCGATTTTTAGTGTCCTTAAAATCTCAATAGAACCACCAAGACTCAATCCTCTATTAAAAAATTTATTTTCAAATAATTTTGCATAATATGAGTCATATATCCCCATTCCTACAAGTTCATTGTTGTTTAATGTATTATTCGAGAATGTGTTATTGTCACAGTTATCATATAGGTGTATTCCAACATTATTGTTGCTGTTTACATAATTGTGCGAGATAGTGTTATTAGTACAGCTATCATATAGATGTATTCCATACATGTAATTGTCACATACAATGTTTTCTAAAATCGTGTTGTTCCTACAATTATCGTATAAATATATTCCATGATAATTTTCAGTACAGTTGTTATTTATGATAAGTCCATTCGATGTGTTTTTCAATCTGATACCTGCCCTATTATCAGGATAACTTCCTGTGCCCGAATTTATTAAAGTGCAGTTATTTATAACGAAAGAAACATTTGAATTTCTAATGTCAATGCAAGAAAAAGTATTATTTCCAATAATTGTTATATTTTCAATAATATAAGGATCTGAAGGAATTCCATTACCTCTAATCCATAATTCACTTTCAATTGATGCCCAATTATTCGCAGACGAATCGTCGATAAAGATTGGGGAAGAAAAAATCCAGAAATTTGAATTTCTAAGAATGGGATATATTTGCGGAGTTTTATTATCTTGTATAAAATATGATACAATGGGAAGATCATTTGGAATTAATAACAAGAATAGCAAACATAATCCGCTCTTAAAAAACCCATAATTACTGAAGTAATCCTTTTTCTTCTTACTGTTATAATTTAAGGGCTTTCTCTTCATTATTTAGTGATATTAATTGTTTTTTTCCAATTAATTTTAATTTAATTGATCAAAAATATATAAAATCTATGAATTAAATTATTAAGAGTAAAAAACGACTTTTCTACACTTTTTCACTTGTTTCTTGCTTGTTTTAAGGATTTACTCTTCTTCATAGACTAGATTAGACAATGAGGATTTTTTATTATTAATTTTTACTCTTTTTGTCATCAATTTAAAGAAAATGCTAAAATTAAATTGAAAAGTTTAACCTCATATTTATAAGTCTATAACCCGTTTTAATTATTATGTAATCTCTATAAATGGGAAGTATTAAACAAGTTATCAACTAAATAAAACAATGCAAGTAACTCGAAGCGAGGATTGTTTGATCTTTTACGCACTTTCTCCAGGGACGACCAAGTCAAGCCAAGTCCAAGAAGAGTTCCAAAAATTTTTGGAGTTAAAACAACAAAACGATCCTTCAGATAGATTTAACCTCATTGCGTTTCAAGAAGACGGTCCAACCTATCTCGATCATTTTATGTTGGATCAAGAGCTCTTGCTTTCAGCGTTAAAGGCCCTACACAAAAGTGCAACTCGCGCAAATATAGCTGGAGGAATATTCGTAGCAATCACATTTATAATCGAAGTGTTCAAAAAAATATCCGAAAAGATCTTTCGATTACTGATTGTATTAGATGATGGATGTTACAAAATTCCTGACCATTATTTACCCGTTTTAGAAGATTTAATAGATAAAGTTAAGGATATGCCGTTTTTCATTGATATTATTTACCTGAATCCGATAAATCTAGAGGAATGTAGAAAATTGCAGAAATTAACAGGCAGGACAGGGGGCGAATATAGGGAAATTTTTAGATTCAAAGATATTACTTCGGTCTTGGGAAAATTGGCTGAGAAAAAGCGAGTAAAAATTCCCAATTTCTATAATAAGCAAAGGACCGTAATAATAAAGGAGAACCAACCCTTTTACTTAAATCTTGCCGACGAACCAATAACGGTTGGAAATCTTTCGACCTGTGCTATTTGTTTTCAAAAAGACGATACGGGTCTCGTGAAGTGTCCATCTTGTGATACAATAACGCACATGACATGCCTGGCTCAATGGGCTAAAGTATCCAATATTGGTATGGCTCATGTCTTTAGATGCCATATCTGTTATAATATCTTGAAGCTTGACGAGCAATTCGTTCTTGATGTACACGAGGGCAAGATCCCTACGAGAGAACAGATGCTAAAACTGCAGAAAAGAGACATCGTACGCTATATGCAAGAATTAGAAAAAAAGGATATGCCAAAAATCATTCAGGTTGTTGATCCGATGGCAATTGAACGAGATAATGCTGATGAGGATAATATAATCGTAGTTGAAGATGAATCAAAAAAGAAGAAAAAAGAAAAAGTTAAAGTAGTCATTTGCCCAAATTGTAGCCGTTTTACGACAAGTATCAAGAGAAATTGTCCAATGTGCGGTTTTGAACTGTTCTAACAACCTCTAATTTGTCCTTAAATTGGTTTATATTTTCTAAATCTTGGTAAGATTCTATTCACATTATTTTTATAATGTTCATATCGTTCTCCAAATTTTTCCAAACAATAGTTTTCTTCTCTAATTATTAAAAAT
>JBHLMB010000197.1:0-3600 GCA_048938565.1 Promethearchaeota archaeon
TTCATTGACATTGAATTCCTTTCCTGCCACTTATAAATTCACTTAAAATATAATATAAATATAATATAGATGGATGTATATTAACGCTTCCCCTTAAGAATTACAGGGATGAGAAGAAAGGGGAGAGAAAAAATAGAAAAGAAAAAGAAAAAAAATAAATATCAGACATTTTTGGCACAGCTTGTCACGATTTAATTGTTACAAGTGTCCAAACACTACATCGACGATTGATTTAAGTTGATTTGGGCAGATGATCATAAAATAGGAATTATTGTTAAGGATTCTTTTCGAACGGAGTTGCCTTTCCATTCCTAAACTTAGGCTTGAACTTATACTCGAATCTGCATGTGAATTTTGATTTACATTTCGAGAGGTGCTTATTATGCCCATATTTGCGAATTTTTTGACGAGAGAGTCATATTCGGCATCGCTTTTCTTGTATTGCAATGATTCACAGGCAACATCGTATAAAGCTCTTAGTTCCCCTGAGGATATATAAAATTTGCCTTTCTTTAAGAAATAATCCGTAAGATTGTCAAGAAAGATGATCGTGAGTATATCTTCTTCGGAAAGATAAGCTAGCATCCCGAAATCATCCGTCATTCCAAAGGAATCAAACTGGCTCCTACAGACATCGAGCATTTCAAAAAGATCTATCGTTGAGCGTTCTCGAAGGAAAGGGTAGCACTCTCGAAACACGGCAATTCCCTTTCCAGGGACTGGTACATGGTGCTCAAAGGTGAAGTCGGTAATGAAATCAATCACATCTTTATCGATTTCATTTTTAAATGTGAGTGATGCTCTTTGCTTTAAAATCGCATTTAGCTCATTATAAGAGAAAAACCTCAATTTCTTCTTATAATCGAATTCCGGGAGAATATCGATCGTTGAAGGCCTTAGGATCTTATTCACCGTAGAAACAATTGATATATTCAATTCCTTGGTGCTCGACAGTAACTTTTTATACGATTCGGGTTCCAAGTGTTCGATGTTGTTGAGAATTATAATTATCGTGTCGCTCAATTTTTTGCACGCCAATTTAAATAGAGTCCATAGGCGGGAGGGCGTCGACTCGAGAATCGCTTTCAAGTCAAAAGTCAGTCCTAAGATCTCTAAAATTTGTCCGAGAATCGAAAGTATGATGTCTTCTAAATTTTTTTCCTTACAATCCACGCAAAGCTTTCTCACAAAGGAATCTTCCTTGCAAGCATCAATGGAATCCGCAACAACTTTTTGTACAAATACTTTTTTTCCAATACCATGAATTCCTTGGAATATCACATTAATATTGTAATTATCGGAAAGTGAATCTCGCAACAACGAAAACAATGAGTATTCTTCTTTTTTTCTGAAGAGTAATTGCGGGGGAATAAAACATGGATCAAAAATTGCTCTTGGACCAATATATTGTGTTGGTTTTGCTATCATTTTTTTTCCAAATTTAGATTTTTTTTTATTTTTGGGACTTTTTTCCCACTTTATCCTATTTTTTCGCCTGCCTATTTAAACCCCACTGATAGACATCATTGAAAGTAAAAAATAAAAAAAAAATGAATCATCTAAAAGATCCATGATCCTGTTAAAAAATGCCACAAGTTAATAATGATCGAGTAATTCTCTTAAGTCACTTGCCAGCATTGGTAATAAATCGTAAGATCGCGTTTTTACCTTGTGGTTAAGACACAGGGCAACCAAGTATAGTCTTTCTTCTTTCAAGTCGATCTTTTTAAGAAATACCATTCCTTCCCTTTGATCGTCTGATTCTGGGAATTTAGACGTAAATCGGATGACAATATCAATTGTATCAATGTCTAATTTCTCTAATTTTTCTAAACCAAGCGAAAGTCGAGGCGCAATTTCCTGACATATAGTTTCGTATTCCATTTTCGTTGCCCTGCTCGCTATGATGAAATTATGTTCGTCTAATATGACGGTCGCACTATTGAACGATTTTCCCATATAATCCTTGAGTAATGCCTCAATCATTTTCGACTTGTGAGAAAATGCAATAACACCATCGGAAAAAGGCTTATATAAGCTTGGTTCATCGTAAATAGAGGTAGTGTAAAATAGAAAAGAGATATCGGGCGATTCTTTCGCAATTTGCTCCTGCAAAAAGACAATATTTTTTTCAGTATCATCATCGTCCCTAATGTCAGGATCGCATTTATGGAGCAAAATTAAAAAATGCGTGTCTTTTTGATGCAATTTATGCATGATTTCGACGATCGATTTTAGATAATTGTGTGTTTCTTCAAATCGCCTTGCATCCTGAATGTCAATGACATAAAAAATAGTTTGAACAGTTGAAAAATATTTCTCATATTTTTGGATATACACGCTCCTGAAATTTTCTTGACCGCCCAAGTCCCAGTTGACTATTTCCAAGCCTAGTAGCATGAACTTCTGAGTTGTAATTTTGGCTTTTTTTGTGGGTTTAATCGACCTTAGCAAGCTAAATTTCTTGTTAAGGACATGCATTATTGATGTTTTACCGCCATCGTCTAGACCACAGAATAAGACCTTTTTAACTTCCTTGGAAATTAGGAATCAACTCAAATCCATATTATTTTATTATAATTTTTATCTAGTTTTAATAATATTAATGTTAGCCTTTTCAACTTTTTCGTTTATTCGTATTTTTCGAAGTTCTTTTGGAAATTCTAAGTCGATATTGTCAAAAATAAAAGAGCTTTCATTCTCAGGAGCTTCTATTACTCTTAATTTTGAAGGCGTATAAGGACCTTTTAGAAACGAAATAATCTTACTTTTCCCCGTAAAATTTCTATCGTTTATTTTCCCATAAGTATTACAAGCAATAATGGGGATTCTATTTTCCAGGGCTCTTGCTTGTAAGTAGATATTCCAATTATATATTCCATCTTCTCTTATCTGGGTTGGTGAAAATATGAGATCGGCTCCATTTTCTGCAGCTAATCTCGGTGTTTCATAAAACGCCACATCAAAACAGATTAAGATGGCGAAATAAGTTTTTTTGAATTTAAATAGCTTTAATTCCGTGCTAGGTTCGAAAATTCCTTGCTCATGGGAGTAAAGATGAATTTTATCTTGACGGCCTATTTCTTCCCCGTTGTCATCAAAGAAATAACAAGTGACATATGGTTTTTTCGAAGATTCTCTCGTTTCCCAAATTCCTCCCGATAATAGGTTCACTTGGTATTTTTTTGCCAATTCTTTTACGAAGGAGTAATCATTTCCCCTTTCTTTTTGGAAATTTTCAGAAATCTGTTGGCTATAGGGCGTCCATCTTTCAGGTAAGCAAGCAAGATCACATTTTTCGTGTTTATTCATAAGAGCACCTAGAAGCGAATCAACTTGAGAGTAGCATTCTTTTCGACTAGTAAAAACCTCGGGTTGAATACAAGCAACTTTCATATTTAACCTAATTTCTTGTTTATTTCGTCTATAATTGGAAAAAGTTCTTTTAAGGAGGATATATAATAATCAGGTTCGTTTTCTTTTGTTGGATTCGTACCAGTTATCTTTATATCGTGTTTTCCTCCGCGATGGATATAAATGCAATGCATATTTATTCGTTTTGCAGGCGGTGAAACAGCCGATCTTCCCCGGGGCGATTTC
>JBHLMB010000197.1:3610-5747 GCA_048938565.1 Promethearchaeota archaeon
TAACTCGTTTAAGCTTTTTTTTGCTTGTTTCATCATATAAATAGCTTCTTTTTCAGAAACTCCCGATTTTTTTAAGCTATACCGAAATAATTCTGGATTGGGTTTTTTTATGCCTATTTCGTCAGATATAAAAACGAAATCAATTAATTTATCAAGACCAAGCCTTAATATCTTTTCGTGTTGTTTAATTGGATTTCCATCACTGATGATGATTGATTTCAAGTTAGTCTCTTTTAATCTTCTCAAACACGGTTCAACATCGCTATAGAGCTTGACGGTTTCCACTTTTTCACGATGATACGCAATAACCGCCGCTGCGATGTATTTATATTGATCATGAAATGAAATATCCAAATTCTTTTTTTGATGGATGAGGCGCCTTAAGAAGTAATCGTAGTGCATAGAAAAATTGGAACTATATTCCTGCACGATTTCTTGAATAATTGAAATTGCTACTTCACGATCTACATTCAAACCTAAATCTATCATTGCTTGTATTCCTTTTATCCGTGCTCTTTCTGATAATCCCGTCGAATTAAAAAGGCAGTCGTCTAGGTCAAATCCAATCAGTTTTATTGGGCACATTTTCAAAACCTTACCTCAAATAAATCATACAATAGTGTTATTTATTTTTATTTTTTATTGAAGAACATTGAAATGAACAAAATTGTGCTTTTTTTTTCATACAAGGTCAATTAAAAACTAAAAATTTAATATTTAAATAAACTATATAATTGTTAACATCAGCTTTTATTTGGTTCAGATGTAATTATAAACAGAAACTAAGGGAGTTATTTATTGAATATAATCGTTGCATTGTCATATTTTCATCGCAAAATAGGCCCTATTAATATATATACATATCCCGAAATGGGATTGGCTCAAAATCTATCCCTAAGGATTGCAAACATAATGGACCAGACATTCAACGAGGGTTTTTTTACCCATTCATTTAAGAACACTTATTCAATGAACTATTATTTTGAAATTACTTCTGAATGGGCGAGAGGAAGTAGGGACATGCTCATGGTTTCTGTAATTTTCGACCAACAGACTACAATTGAAATAGAACAAAAAGTATCACGTCTTCTTTCTGAATTTGCTGTTAATCTTCAATCAAATGAGGAGATCTATGCGGGATTTTACATCAACGACCTTTCAAATTTCGAAGATTTCAAGGATCAGATTATTGAAAATCACGAGATAATGAAGGGTTATGTCCGAGATTTGTTCCGAACCGTGAAAGAAGATACAAGGGAAAAAAGTGAAGAGGAAGTTATTGCGTCGCTTTTAAGCAAGAATCACATTTTTTTAACGCTCAAAAAACTCTCTCAAGGTCCAATGACTTTAGACGGTCTTTCGGAATGGTTTCACGAAACATTCGTGCATAAAGACTTCAACGAAATGATAGATATTTTAGTTGATAATAATTTTATTTTTAAAAATAAAATTGGGTGTACAACATTCATCTTATTACTCAAGTAAGTTAACGCCGAAAGGATCCCTCCATTAAGCATTATCGAAGACTTTGATAACAATAATGATATCAACGACTTACTTTTACCAAAGATCTTGGAATTCTTTAACAAGCACGAGAAAAAAAAGGAAGAAGAATTATATGACGACTCTTATCAAATATTCCAAGTTATTTCAGATTCTAAAAAATACAACATCCTTTCAAAATTAAGAGATGGATTGATTCCAAAAGAAAAATTGAGTGATATTATTCCTAAACGTAACTTGGATTATCTAACAAAAACCATTAACTATCTAAAAGAGCACGATTTCATCGAAGAAATTCAACTAAATGGAACAACAAACATTGTTTTAAAAACAAATTTTCAAATAACGACTGATTTTCCAAGATATTTGAGGAAATTGCTAAAGGGCGAGGAAGGAACACCCGTTATTGCAAATAGATATATGCCGAGCCAAGAAGACGCAGATAAGAGTGAGAAGCAGCAAAAAAGGGAGGAAATGGCAGAAATATTCAAGGATCTTGGAAAAAAAGGAGTTCAACAGCAAAAAGGAAATAAGATTCAATCTTTTTTAGCTGATTTATCGTCAGATTCGAAGAAAAATACCAATGCTGAAAAAAACAACAAAGCAAAAGATTAGTTTAAGATTAACCTGAAAA
>JBHLMB010000198.1:0-5254 GCA_048938565.1 Promethearchaeota archaeon
AATACTCGTTTGATGGATGTACCTGAAAATCTTAGAACTTATTACCTTCAAAAACCATTATTCGCATCTAGTGCAGCAGACTTCAGGAAAGGAGGCGGGTTTGAATATGTTGGTGCTAACATGCCTCTTGAAAAAGTTCCAGAAGCTTTTATAAAGGGTACTGAAATATCAAGGAAATACGGAATATCCACTACAATTGGCTCTAGACTCATAAACCAAACTCATAATATTCTCATGTTTTTTACTTATCCATTTAATAGGGCTGATGAAAAAGATATTCAAAACGCTCGCAATGCACTTCACGATACAAACACGCTCGTCTTAAATATGGGAGGGATCCCGTGGAAAGCAGAATTAAATGCTCAAAAACTAATTCTCAATAAAATGGATATAGGTTATAAAAAAACTATAAAAGCGATAAAAAATCTGCTTGATCCTAATAATATATTAAATCCTGGGAATTGGGTGGTAAAATAAAATGACGCTTAAAGAATATAAGCACATCATACATAGGTGTTTTAGGTGCGGTTATTGCAAGTTTAGTTACGACTTTTCTGATATTAATTGTTCTGCTTATAAGAAATATCGATTCGAAACTTATAGTTCTGGAGGTAAGATGTGGTTGATATATGGAATACTTAACGACGAATTAAAATGGACTGAAAATTTAGCAAAAATCATATATGCATGTTCGACTTGTGGTAATTGCGTTGAAAACTGTCGTTTTGATAAATTTAACGAACATTGGGTTCACATCATAGAAGCTGCTCGTGCTGACGCAGTAAAGAATGGATTTTGCCTTGAGGCTCAAAAAAAGCTGTTGGAGAGGACAGTTAGCAAGGATTGTTACAATCCTTATGGAGAAAAACATTCTGATAATAGTGAATTAAAATCTCAATATGATTTACCAGATATGGCAGAATGGATTTATTTCATCGGTTGTACCTCAAATTACCGTCAGCAAGAATTAAGAGACGCCACAATTCGATTTTTAAAAAAAGCGAAAATTGATTTTACTCTTATTGATGAGCGTTGTTGCACGAGTCCTCTTATTAGAACTGGACAATTGGATCCTGTTGAAGAATTAATGCGTTACAATGTTGAAAATATTAAAAAAGCAGGCGCTTCAAAGGTAATAACTTCTTGTGCAGGGTGTTTCAAGACAATAAAACAAGATTTTAAACAAAATGGCGTTGATCATGATATTGAAGTATATCACACATCAGAAGTGATTAAGCATTTATTAGATGAAGGTAAGATCAAAATTAATTCAAGTTTTAACAAGACAATAACTTATCATGATCCTTGTCATATTGGAAGACATTCTGGTTTGTATGATACTCCAAGGGAAGTATATTATTCAATTCCAGGGTTAAGACTCGTTGAAATGAGCAGAAATAGGGAGAATGCGGCGTGTTGTGGCGCAGGGGGAGGAGTTAAGATTGGTTTTCCTGATTGGGCTTTAGAAGTGTCAAAAGAACGCTTAGAGGAAGCAAAAGAAACGGGATCTACAATAATTTCTTCAATATGTCCTTTTTGTAAGACTAATTTGAGCGATGCCAGTAAAAAATACAATCTTGATGTTCAAACGCTTGATTTAGTTGAAATCTTAGATCAGCTTGAAATTGATGTGGAATAATACTTGACTGAATCATTTTTTATTTTATTAACTTAAAAAGAGTTTTTTTACTTAGTTTAGCTTATATTTGATTATACTTTATTTAACCTTCAGCCATACTTTCTTCAGGAAAAACGCTAGATTATTGATATTATTATTAAGTTAAATTATGGTCTAATATCAAATTCCTTTATTTATAACTTATTACGCATAGAATTAAAAACTTAGTTCTAATCTTCTGAAATAACAATTAAAGTCTTTAAATCATTGATTAATATGAACGAGATACGAGAATTTCTAAAACTAAAGGAAGATAGTGTTTATAAGTATTACATTAACGGAATCTGGAAGAAATCGTCTTCTGGGAATGTGATTCCGATTAAAAATCCTTATAATAACGAGTCAGTTGGATCCATTCAAGCATGTTCCATTCAAGAAGTTGATGAACTGATCCAAGTTGCGCAGGATAATATCGATTGTTGGGAACAAGTACCAATTAAAGAACGTGTCAATATCCTTCGAAAAGCAGCTGAAATTATGATCGAGTGGTCCGACTCCTTGGGACATCTTTTAATGCAGGAAATAGGAAAACCACTTAATAACGCTATATCCGAGATCAAAAGAACTGCCGATATTTTTAACGCAACGGCAGACTCTGCCTCGCAACTTGCGGGGGAAACGATGAGAGGAGACCTTCTTGATGAATCTGCAAGGGACAAAATATCAATGACATATAGAGTACCTTTAGGAGTCGTATTATGCATTGGTCCATTTAATTATCCATTTAACCTCACGGGTTCAAAAATAGCTCCAGCCTTATTAGCAGGAAACACGGTTGTTATGAAACCGTCCACGCAGGGAAGCATTACTGCATTACATTTTGGACCGATATTAGAAAAAGCTGGAGTGCCTCCAGGAGTATTTAACGCAATAACAGGATACGGTTCTGAAATTGGAGATTATCTCACGAGTCATCCATTAATTAGCATGGTAAGTTTTACTGGCTCCTCTGAGACTGGAAAGCAAATCGCTAAGTCTGCAGGGATGAAACCACTACTCTTGGAACTTGGAGGTAAGGACGCCGCAATCGTTCTTGATGATGCTAATTTAGAATTAACATCTACAGCAATCGTTAAGGGCGCTTTCTCTTATAATGGACAGCGATGTACCGCAGTTAAACGCGTGCTTCCAATGCCATTAATAGCTGATAAACTAATTGATATGGTTAAAAAAAAAGTTCTCAAGCTAAGCGTGGGCGATCCTGCTGAAAATAAATCAATTGGCCCATTGATTAATCCGAATCAATGTAAATATGTTCAAGAACTCATCGATGATGCACTAGAGAAAGGTGCAAAACTGATATGTGGTAATAAAAGAGAGGGAAATGTAATATGGCCGACTATCTTGGATAATGTCAATCTTGAGATGAGGATTGCCTGGGAAGAACCCTTTGGACCCGTGCTGCCTTTCACGCGTGTAAATAGCGTGGAAGAGGCCATTGCCATTTCAAACAAGTCAGAATACGGACTTCAAGGAATGATCTTCACGGAAAATATTGATCTCGCCTTTAATATAGCCCAAGAATTACAGGTCGGCACTGTTCAAATAAATGGGCAAAGCTCGAGGGGTCCTGACCATTTTCCATTTCTAGGAACTAAATCTTCAGGATTAGGGACCCAAGGTATTAAATATTCGATAGAAGCAATGAGCAGACCAAAAGTCGTAGTAATGAATTTAACTGAAAAAGGTAAACTCATTCGAGAATGTGAGGTGAAATAATACCAATATGGGATAAAGTCATACTTATTATAGGAGCAAGCCGAGGAATAGAAAAAATTCTGTTGAAATTCAGATATTCCTTACCTTTTCGCAAAGAACTCAGCAAATCTTTGACATTTTTAATATAAAAACATAATGTTTAGTTAACAATATTAATTGTGTTTTAAAAATGGTTAATTACAATGGAAATTTTTTAGAATTATGCAGGAATTTGCAAAAATTAATGGTTTAAATATTTGCTACGAAATTCATGGGAATAAAGACGGAGAACCTCTCATCCTAGTAAGCGGGTGGTGCCTTAAAAAAGAAATGTGGATCGCTCAGATTAAGCAATTAGGAGAACGCTTTAAACTCATCACATTTGACAATCGTGGATGTGGAAAATCAGATCGCCCCGATTATCATTATACGCTAGATATGTTCGCTGACGATATTGCAGGTCTGATGGATCACCTCAAGATTGAAAAAACGTATATTATGGGATATGCTTTAGGAGCAATGGCCGTTACTCGCTTTGTTTTAAAGTACCCCGAACGCGTTAAGAAAGTAGTATTATTGAATACTTCAGGAAAATTTCCTTCTGACGAATTAATCAAGAACATCATAGTTGTCAATAGCAAGGCTTTAGATTTCCAGCAAAACGCACCAGAGAATTATTTTATGAAGAGCGCTGTAATGGCGTTTCATGAAGATTTCATAAAGGAACTGGAAGCCAATCCTGGAAAAAAATTCTACGATCTCTGGACCGTGGCTGAATGGGTTAAAGAATATTCAATCGATCCAATGACGCCCAAGGATGTCGAGAACCAAGGATCTGCAATGCTAGAAATGAATCTCCTCGACGAAGTCGATCAAATTACCCACGAGACGCTTATTATAGCTGGATCTCACAATAAAGTACATCCAAAAGAATGGATGATAGAGATGCACGACAAGATGCCCAATAGTCGATTAAAAATCCTTGAAAATGCAGGGGACATGACCTATTTATCGAGAGCTCCAGAGATTAATAAGCTTGTATTAGATTTCTTATAACATCTTCGAAAGAATTTTCATTTTTTCATCTCATTTTTTTTTACAATTGATCAAATTTTTTTCTTTAAGTTTTAGAAGGATCTATGTAAAGTGGAAAGAAAAATTCAAGAATAATAATAATATCAATAAAAAAAAGTTAAATCAATAAGGCTGAACTTCAGGAATTCTAAATATCTATTCTTTTGATCCTTCGTTTTGAAGTATATAAAGAACTAACAACGACTATGATTGTAATAAAAAAAACAACAATTCATAAAAAAAAAGGCGATTTTCTTTTCGAATATAGTCTATAATTCAATAATTCAATTAAATCATAAAGGATAATTATTTGATTCATTCTCAACTGCTTAATCGTAGAGAATAATAAATGGAGGTTTGATTATTTGAGCACTGAAAACGAAGAAAAAGAATGGAAAGAAAAACTAAATAAAAAGCAGTATAAAGTGTTGAGAGAAAAAGGAACGGAAAGACCATTTACGGGAAAGTATTGGAACAACCATGAAGAAGGCATTTATAGATGTGCTGGGTGTGGAGCAACTTTGTTTTCATCCGACACCAAATTCGATTCTGGAACGGGATGGCCAAGCTTTTCCGATGCCGAAAATAACGAGAACATCGAGCTTAAGGAGGATAAAAGCCACGGGATGGTACGTACGGAGGTTACTTGCAAGAACTGTGGCGGACATTTAGGGCATCTATTCATGGACGGTCCGAGTCCGACACGATGTAGATATTGCATTAATTCGGTTTCGCTGGATTTTGAGGAATGTGAATTTGAAAAATGAAATGACATTTTGGCAAAAAATGAAATGATAAAAAAAA
>JBHLMB010000198.1:5264-5663 GCA_048938565.1 Promethearchaeota archaeon
TTATTTTTGAGTTAAAAGTTAACAGGAATTAATTATTTTGAATAGGAAGATTTATGGTTTAATTCTCATTTTTTGATTCAAAAAATATAATCAAAAATCTTCTATTTTTAAAAGTTATAAAAAGAATATATATATAATACTTATTCATTTAATGATTTCGATTCATTTAAAATAAGATTTTAATGATATGGCAACATATTAGCACTTTTCAATCCTTTCTCTAACTTTAATTAATAAATATAATTTAATATTTTGAAAATACTAGTAATTTCTTTATAAATAAAATGAATTTTTTGAATGAAGTTAAGTAACTTTTATTCCTAAAATATGATAAAATAACATACCGGTACGTTCAAGTATGGACTATAAAATTACGCCAGAGAGTTTTGCCAGTCTAAG
>JBHLMB010000199.1:0-5585 GCA_048938565.1 Promethearchaeota archaeon
CTGATCGTTATCCTATGAACCAAGTATCTGATATGTTAACTAATTTCGGGGCTTTAATATTTGCTTTAGTGATCATCACCATTAATGAAACCATCATCGGTGTAACCCCCATAGTAGCAATTTATTCATTTCTTTTTTGTCTCCTCGAAGTTCTATCTCATACTTACATCGGAATTAGGTCTAACAGGGTCCTCAATACTAAAGGAAGAAAAAAAATCTATAATCCAGGGTTTTTAACAACCTATCTGGTATTTTTACCTGTATTAATTGGTTTTATTTACATTTTTGTAACAGGAATATTACAAACAGTTTTGACTGATTGGTTGTTGGGTGCGGTTTTGATAGGCGGTACAGGATTTCTATTAGTCATTCTCCCAGAAAGAGTGTTAAAAAACAAAAAATCGCCTTATCCCTTTACTGGGAAGTATGAGTTTGGATATTATAAGAAATATGTCGATTAAAGAATTCATAACTATAACTTTCTCGTTTCTTCGTGGCTTTTTTCAAATATAGAAGGCGAATCTGGAAAATTATCGGTTTTGTGAACCTTAAATACTTCAAACTTTTTTTCAATTAAGATAATTACAAAATCCTTTTAAGCAGTTCAAATATTCAAAGGTTGAACCTAAAACTCGGGTTTTCTATGTAAATTTAGGCGATTCCTAATATTATTTAAGATATCAATGGTTATTATTTTATTTCTTTTTTAAGTATTA
Organism: Promethearchaeota archaeon; assembly: GCA_048938565.1. Classification (GTDB taxonomy): domain Archaea; phylum Asgardarchaeota; class Lokiarchaeia; order Sigyniarchaeales; family SOKP01; genus FT1-020. Next base: position 717 of record JBHLMB010000199.1, read on the forward strand.
TGTTATGTAAAATATCTGATTTTCTTCGTGGAAAATGATGATAACTAGCACCAATGCTAATTTTTGTCTTATTACTAATATTTAATGTTAAAATATTTTCGTATTCTTTTTCTTGAATTAGTCTATAAAGTGAATCTACATTTTTATTAATAGTTTTTTTTCAGTCCGAAGAATTATGATTAATTTACATAAAAAATCCTTGTATAACTTTATATAGTAAGTGGATCAATTTATACACAAAACATTGTTCGCCGAACTTTATTCAGATAAAAGGAATGTATAATAAAAAAGTGAAAAAAATGAACGAATCAAGAATTAAGAATTTCTTTAATAATTTTACTTTTAAAAAAATGATTTGGTTTGCACCTGTACTTTATTTTTTCCATATTCTTGAAGAGGCCTTATTTGGTTTTTATATTTTTATAAATGAACCATTTGAAAGTTTTTTATTAATGAATATAGTTTTAATGATTGTTTATATTTTCGCTATTAGCCTATTTACACTCTATTCTAATCGAGTAACAGCATTTTTTGCTTTAGGAGGATTAGTAGCAGCTCAATTTTATAACGCATTTTTTCATTTATACATGACAATTATTTATAGAGCATATTGCCCCGGTATAGTATCAGGTTTTGCGTTATACATTCCATTCGTGTTAATCCTCTCGTGGAAGGCTTATCGAGAAGAATATATTACCAAGACTACTGCTATTATTCTATATATAATAGGAGCAATCCTAATGACTTTATTCGAGGTTGAAGGTCTTAATATTGTAGTTCTTTTTGGGTGGGAAGCCATTTACATTACATCTACTATTATATATTATCTTAGAAACTCTAAAAAAAAAACTACTTGAAAGAAAGAGACTTGACATAAAAATGAGCTCAATCTAGATTTTAAAAATCTTTAATAAAAAATTTGAGAAAAACTTTCAAGAATAGAAATGGAAACTTATGTTATTGAATCAGTTGATCCTATAGAAATAATTAAAAAGGCAATCATTTAGATTAATTAATATAAGCGAAGAAAAAAATTCTCTTTTTTTTATTTCTTAATATAGGACTATAGGAGAGGTGTTAAATTCCTGCTGCTTCTGCCTTATGATCTTCCTTCGCTCGACGATTCCTACTTTATTTTTCCTCAACAAGTCTTCCAATTTTTCGGTAAACTCCTCGAGCGTTAAATTCTTGTCCATGATGGACCCGTAATCGATGCTCATTGTTTCGAAACCACCTCAACCAATCTGTTATGATACCTCGTAGTATTAATCCTACCAAGGCGTTTTAATAAAACATCGGGTCATCGTTTACATGTGATTGCATTTCGAAATTATTGAATAGAGGAGTTTTTAAACTCTGGAGCAAATTTATTTGTAAGGTTTTCCATTATAATATTAGAAATGACTCAAAAAATAAACATTAAATTGCCTCACGATCTTCTCGAACTTACCGGTCTTACTTCTAAACGCTTGGAAGAGAAAAGCCTTCTAATTTGGGTTTTAGAACTCTATTCTGAAGGAAAAATAACCCTTTCAAAGGCGGCAAACTTGGTGAACATGAAAATAGATGACTTTTTATCAGAATTTCGGAAAAGACATCTCAAACACATAGGGGGTCCAGAAACGGTAGAAGAACTTAAAGACGATTTTAATATCATTCAAGAATTTACTGAAGACTAAGAAACCCAATGATCGTTCTCGATAACAGCGTCTTAAGCGCTTTTACTCGTCTTGAGCTTCTTAATTCACTACAACTATTGTTTCCTAATGCCATTATCACGCAAGATATTTTAAGCGAATATTCGCTCAAGTGGCAGGAAATAATTCCCAAATGGATTCAAGTCCTGCAACCTGACGATAAAATTTCCTTATCCGATGTTCCTTCCTCATTGAGTTCAGCTGATCTTAGCATCATCAGGATTGCCATTGAACTCAAAAAACCTATTGCATCAGACGATAGACCCTTGAGGACTTACGCAAAAAAGCTTGGAATATTAATTACAGGTTCGTTAGGATTGCTTAAACTTTTATACAAAAAACACATGATCCCAACCCGAGAGAAATATATTAACTATTTAAACCTGCTTCGAGAAGATGTTTACATTTCTGAAGAACACATGAAATGGGCTTTAGAAGAATGAGATGATAAAAAAAAATCCTTAAATTCCTGCTGTTTCTGCCTGATGATCTTGCGTCGCTCGACGATTCCTACTTTATTCTTCCGTAACAAGTCTTCCAATTTTTCGGTGCACTCCTCGAGCGTTAAATTCTTGTCCATGACGGAGTCGTAATCGATGCTCACTTTATAATACCACCTCAACCAATCTGTAGTTACACCTCATAATAGCATTCTACTGAGGCTTTATAAAAATAACATCGAGTCATCGTTTACATGTGATTGCATTTCGAAAATGGAGAGGAAAAGCAATCTAATGAAAGAGGAATGAAGTAACATTATTGTATGAAATCGGTCCTTGTGCATTTAAGTATTCACATTAAATCGAGTATCACGACCAAAATCCAAAAAAAAATCAAAAAGATGAAAAGAAATGAATAAAAAAAATGCGATTTTTCTAATTGTCTTAACCGTGATAATCACGACGAGTTCGATTATTGGGGTGACACTTTTGTTGCTAGCTCCACGAAACGAGGATGTAATCGATAGAGAAGCACCAACGATCGAGATTCTGAGTCCCATAAATGGATCTTATTCTGATGCAACGCAAATACTTCAAATTGCAACCAGCGATAATGTCGCCATCGATACAATCTGGTATAATTGGAAGGGAGCGAATGAAACTTACGAATCTTCAATAGAAATCTTGTTTAACGAAGGATTAAACACGATACGAGCTTGGGCTAACGATACGACGGGAAACTTGGGAATGACATCTGTATGCTTTACAATCGATAGATCTGTCCATTCAGGAGACGCATTTACATCAAAATGGGATACAACTCAGCTTGGTGTGAGTAATAGCAATCAAGTTCATTTACCCTTGGAATATAGCGGAACATACAATTTTTCAGTGGATTGGGGAGATGATACTCAGGATGTCATTACGGGATGGAATCAAATAGAAGTAACACATTCCTATAACTCTGAGGGAACATACACGATCAATATTATTGGAATTATAATAGGATGGTGCTTTAATTATGGGGGAGATAAGTTAAAATTACTGGAAATCTCTCAATGGGGTTGCTTAAAAATAGGAAATTCGGGTAAATATTTTTTAGGTTGTGAAAACCTTGATATTACTGCTTTAGACTCATTAAATTTAACAGGAACAACTGATTTATCTGGAACTTTTGGGAGTTGTCATAACTTAGAAACTATTCCTAATATAAACAAGTGGGATACTTCAAAAGTTACCAATATGGCAGGAATGTTTTCGGAGGCTTATGTTTTCAATGAATTTATGGGTGATTGGGATGTGTCGAGCGTGACTGACATGGGCTACTTATTTTATTATGCTGTTAATTTCAACCAGGACATTGGTGGTTGGGACGTGTCGAGCGTGAGGGACATGAGTGCCATGTTCACTTATTCTTCGTTCAACCAGGACATTGGCGGTTGGGACGTCTCGAATGTAGTGGACATTGAAGGTATGTTTGGTGGTGCTTCCTTCAACCAGGACATTGGTAGTTGGAACGTATCGAGCGTGACGGACATGAGGGGTATGTTTGGTGGTGCTTCCTTCAACCAGGACATTGGAGATTGGGACGTCTCAAGCGTAACGGATATGAGGGCCATGTTTGGTGGTGCTTCCTTCAACCAGGACATTGGCGACTGGGACGTCTCAAGCGTCACCGATATGAGCGGAATGTTCTTAGGTGCTTCTGCTTTCAATCAGGATATTGGTGACTGGGATGTCTCGAATGTGGTATTCATGGAACAAATGTTCCAGAATTCAATCTTCAACCAAGACATTGGTGACTGGAATGTGTCGAGCGTGAGTTATATGAACTGGATGTTCTCTTATTCTTCGTTTAATCAATATATAGGAGATTGGGACGTCTCGAATGTAGTAGACATGGAAAGAATGTTCTGGGAAACTTCATCATTCAACCAGGACATTGGAGATTGGGACGTATCGAGCGTGACCGATATGAACGGAATGTTCTGGGAAGCTTCATCATTCAACCAGGACATTGGAGATTGGGATGTGTCGAGCGTAAACTATATGAGCAATATGTTCGAATCTGCTTCTTCTTTCGACCAAGACATTGGTAACTGGAATGTATCGAAGGTGACGGATATGTGGCATATGTTTGAAGGGATTGCTTTATCGACCATAAATTACGATAGCTTGTTGATCGGTTGGTCTCAGCTCCCATTACAAAGAGGTGTCTGGTTTCACGGAGGAGATTCAAAATACAGCGGCGGTGCCGCCGCAGACGCTCGAGCGTATATCATATCCAATTTTTACTGGAGCATTAGCGATGGTGGGCCAGTATAAACAATTTCGTAAAATAAGGTAAAATTCAATCAAACAAAAATCTAAATTAACTTTTTTTTATTTATTGCTTAGTTGGATGTTTTAATTTCTCTTCGAGCCTTTCGGTAAACTCCTCGAGCGTCAGGTTCTTGTCCATGATGGAACCGTAATCGATGCCCACTTTTAGATACCACAACCAACGTGTTGTTTTGCCTTGAAGTACCATCCTACCAAGGCGTTTTAATAAAACATCGAGCCAACCTTTATATGTGATTGCATTTCGAAAGGAGAAAAATCGAGGTGTTTTTCAAGGGGGATTTCGAGTGATAGGTGAAAGACGCGATATCGAACTTAAAGAAATAAAATAATATTGAGATGAGAAATGAATGAAAAAGAGATTGTAGCGAAGTTAAGAACGGATGCTAACG
>JBHLMB010000200.1:0-5582 GCA_048938565.1 Promethearchaeota archaeon
AGAATTTCTCGTGGATACCATATTAGTACCCATTCCTAACATCAGAGAAATCACATCTCCCTTGATAATTCTCACTTTATCGTGATTTAAAGCGTGATTTATAAATTTATCAAGCATATCTTGACCTGATATTTTTTTAAATCCTAAATAATTTTGTATTTCATTTGCTTGGGAAAGAGCTGAAGGTTCTTTTCCTTCTAGTATTATTGTATCCCTCCCTGCCCGACCACAATATACTCCAGCACTAAGACCTGCTGGACCTGCGCCTATTATTAGTACTTCGCACTTGTATTCTTCCATAATGATAACCTCTTTTGAATAATAGAAAATTTAGTTGTTAAAATTAATAGTTTCTTTACTATAAGCAATTAACTATTGTATTTATTTGGATTTAAATTTTTTTACACTCAATCTCTCATATTGTTTAATCTAAAAAATACAAGAAAGATAATTTTATTTTATCATAAATTAAATGATGAAAATAGTAATATTTATTGTGTTTTATGAAAGAAATCAAACATTATAATTTTAATTTTAATCATCAATGTGTTAAATTTCACGCATTTTTGCATAAAAAAGAAGTTATCCAAGCTCATTCAATATTTTTCAATAATGTAATGATGCCTTATTAATCTTAAAATCAAAACTATTTAAAGTCATATATCAAATATTATGCATATTCTATTTTTAGAAAATTAATCTAAATTTATAAAAAAAATAAAAATAGTGAATAAATACATGGAAGTACCAATAATTTTAATTATTTCTGTAATTGCTGGAGTCATTTCGATTATTGCTGCGTTATTTTTAGCGAAATCGGTAATGAAGGAAGATCCAGGAAATGAAAAGATGGTCGAGGTATCCGGATATATAGAATCTGGAGCAAAAACTTATATCAAAGTGCAATATACAATATTAGCCATAGTGGTGGGAGGTCTTTCATTTGCAGTGTTATTTGGTTTTGAACCCGGGAAATTAAGCATGGCTCAAATGATTGCATACATTATTGGTTCTGTAGGATCAATGTTTGCAGGCGCTTTAGGCATGCTTGTAGGCGTAAAGGCAAATACAAGGGCCGCCCAGGGATGTATAATAAGCACCAAAAAGGGATTCAATATTGCCTTCTTTGGAGGTTCCGTCATGGGACTAATGGTCGTTGGAGTAGCTTTGATAGGAATTTCCTTGATTTATTGGATATTCAGTTTTATTGAAGGAATTGAGAATCCTGCTAGCGTAGTACTTGGCTTTAGTTTCGGTGCAAGTACTATTGCCTTATTCATGAAATGTGGTGGCGGAATTTATACAAAAACTGCAGATGTAGGTGCTGATCTCGTAGGAAAGGCAGAATACGATCTTCCAGAAGATGATCCTCGAAATCCTGCAACAATTGCCGATAATGTAGGAGACAATGTAGGTGATATAGCAGGAATGGGAAGTGATCTATTTGATTCCTATGTAGCGTCAATAGTAGCGGCAATGTTACTCGCTAGTTCCCTCACTCAAATCGATGCAAATAATATATTTGAAGCTCTTGCATTAACAGATGAAATAAGAGCAATAATTGCGATTGCTCCTGTTGTATTATGTGGAGTCGGATTGATAGCTTCATTAATCGGAATATATTTCATTAAATTAAAGGGATCAGATAACCCTGGAAAGGCTTTAAATATGGGTAGTTATTTCTCTACCATAATATTCGCAGGTTTGGCAGCTTTAGTTACCCTTGGATTATCGATTGGTTTAGAAGAAGAAGCTGTAGGATTCCTATGGAGAATATGGTTGGCATCAATTATTGGGTTATTCGCAGGAATGATAATCGGTTTGACAAGCGATTACTTTACCCGCGATGATAAAAAACCAACACGAAATATGGCTAAATCAGCAAAAGAAGGCCACGCTGTAGTCATATTAAGCGGATTTGCTTATGGTCTTTTGAGCATCGTACCACCTGCACTAGGAATCATCCTCGCAATGATAGTATCTTATATACTAGGAGGTGTATTTGGTGTTGCAATGGCAGCAGTAGGAATGTTATCCATAGTCGGTACAATTGTCTCTAATGATGCTTATGGCCCAATCGTTGATAACGCTCGTGGAATTGCGGAGCAAGGCGAATTAGGAGATGAGGTCATTCGAACTGCAGATAAATTAGATTCTGCAGGTAATACAGCAAAAGCCATTACTAAAGGTTTTGCTATAGGTGCAGCGAATCTAACAGTCTTAGCATTATTATTTTCCTTCGCTCAAGAAGCGGGAATAGTTCTTTTAGGTATCAATTTGTTAAATCTTAATGTATTGATTGGTGCATTTATTGGCGTAATCATTCCAGCGTTTTTTTCTGCATTACTCATATTATCAGTGCAAAAAAATGCGGCAAAAATGGTCGACGAAATAAGACGACAATTCGAAGAAAATCCCAAGATACTTACAGGAGAAGAAGCAGCCGATTTTAATAAATGCATAGATATAGCTACAAAAGGTTCTCTAATACAACTTGCAATACCCAGTATAATTTCAATAGCGGCTCCTATAAGTGTAGGTGTTCTTTTTGGAGTAGCGGCTTTAGGGGCATTTTTAGCTGGAGCAATCTTAAGTGGATTCGTTTTTGCTGTTTTTATGTCCAATGCTGGAGGCGCATGGGATAACGCGAAGAAATATATCGAAGATGGAAACCTCGGAGGTAAAGGAACTGACGCTCATAAGGCATCAATTACGGGAGACACCGTTGGAGATCCATTTAAAGACACGGCAGGTCCAAGTATAAATACTCTACTCGTCGTGATGTCTTTAACCGCATCATTGTTCCTTGGATTGTTCTTGTTAGAGATATTCAATCTTGGTGCGGGTCTACTAAGTCTTTAAGTTCCTTTCAATTTTTTTCTTTTTTTATATTATATTTATTTATAATTGTACTTTAAGAATTTCATATATATCCTCGTCGGAGATAATATAATTTTATTCTTGGATTTTATCAGATTCTTAATTTAATGATCCATATAATGTTTAAAAATCGCCAAAAAGATATGATTCAACTCTTTATAACACACATTTAATTTGATTTTTTATTTGTTTTAAATGTATAAATTTGGTCCTTATAACTTTATAAATAAATTTTTAATTCTTTTTAGTAATAAGTTATTCAAATTATAATGGATCAGTAATTTTTAATAATAAAAAATATGTTATATCAAAAAAAAAGGATGAAATGAATGAAAAAATCGAATAATACTTTAAAAACAGCAATATTTTTATATATCATTCTAACTATGGCAATCCTATTTGTAAGCTCTATGAATTTTAATAGTAAATACGATTACAATTCTTTCTCTAATGAATCTGATAGGTTAAATATCATTCGTTCTAGTAATTCAACTTATTTTAATCAAAGTGGAATAACGGTATTATTAGAGGGCGAGCACGAAGTTGTTTACAACACTTCTACAAATTCTAGTAATGTTGATATTTATTTTTTCAACATTACATTTGAAATTTTAGCAGGTCCTGGAGTTGATATTTTTATTTTTAATGAATCAGAATATTTAATATGGAATAATACACCTAGTGAATTCGGAGCAATAGTATCTAATTCGAGCCAAAACGGGACTGTATTTTTAGGTTCTTATCCTGGACAAGTAAATACAAGTATACTCGTTGTTCTTGCTAATTTAAACGCAACAAGAGATTTAACAGTTAATTATACCATCTATTGCGAACATTATACAATGGAAACAATAACCATCACTAATCCCACAGACTCAACTTCAATACAAGCGGGATCAACACGAGAAATCACTTGGATATCGAGAGGTGATATATCTAATGTGAATATTTTGTTGTATTACATGGGAAGTTATCAAAGTACTATTGTTTCGAATACTCCAAACGATGGATCTTATTCTTGGACGCTTGAAGATAATTACGCCAATTATGGAGATTTTTACCAAATTCGAATCGAAGACTACTCTAATGGTTCCACATACGATATGAGCGATGCATACTTCGAAATAACACCTCTTCCAGACTCCCTTATTCTTATCAATCCTTCAAGCACCACTTCTTGGGAAGCCGGCTCATCTCACATGATAACCTGGGAATATACAGGACTCGTATCTGTGGTGACAATCTCACTGTATTACATGGGAAGTTACCAAAGTACTATTGTTTCGAATACTCCAAACGATGGGACTTATTCCTGGACGCTTGAAGATACTTACGCCGATTATGGAGATTTCTATCAAATTCGAATCGAAGATTCCACTAATAGTGCCACATACGATATGAGCGATTATTTTGAGATAAAGAAAATATCACCTACGATTACTGTAACAAGCCCAAATGGGTGGAGTTCTTGGGAAGCAGGTTCCACCCAGGAGATAACATGGACATCAACGGGCGATATCACTCACGTGAATATATACCTCATGTATAGTTGGTTCGGCGTCTTAGATACTATCGCCGTTAATACTCCAAACGATGGCTCGTTTTTTTGGACATTAGACTCTGAGTATGATGATTATGGAGATCATTATGATATCCGGATTGAAGATTCCAATGATCCTTCTATCTATGACGAGAACGAAATGGACTTTGAGATTAGAGAAGCGGATTCAGATCCTTCGAATGATACTTCAAATAACTTTCCCATTCCCGGATTCGATCCTCTCACATTTCTTGCGATATTTGGATTGCTAGGAATGGTTATAATTATGGGATATTATCGAAAGTTCAAAAATCACGCTTAAATATAAAAATCAATGGAATAAAAAGTATAAATCATTAAAAAAATTAAAAAAAGGAATAAACCAATTACTCCTATCATTTTTTTTTTAAATTTTTTAGTTTGTTGTAATAATGGAAGGACATAATAAAAACCTATGAAAACTTCTGGGATTTTTTTATAAAGCATAAATATAATAATTGAAGCACCTATTATAGCAGAAGAATACATTAATACATCGTGAACAGGTTCAAATGAGAAACCAAAATAAGTAAACATCAACATAAAAATTATTCTAACAATATTTAAAACATGTATTAGTAATAACAAGACACTCGTTAATAGTAATTTTTTAAAAATGAATCTCTTCTTATTAGTTGAGGAAACTGAGGATGGAATGCACAACATAAAACCCATAACAATACTGACTAAAGGAGCAGCGATACATCCCATTGTAATGTAGTAATAGTGATTTAAATATGGGACGAAAATAGCGGGAGGATTAATCATCCTGGTGGAAATAATTACAAGTGAATCAATATCGAATAAAGCATTTATGAAAAAAGAAACTTGATATGCAATCATTTCGTATAACCAATAATTAAACTTCAAACAAAAAAAAAGATATATAATTATTGATAATAAGGGTGAACCAATGACCAAAATTATAATGGAGCGGATGCGAAAGATATATTTTTTTCCATTAAGTAGAAGAATAGGTCTTCCATACTGATCTACATTCATAGTATTAGTTTTAATATCTATGTCTTCACTCTTAAAATTAGCCACATAAATCAAAAGCAATTTGGTTATTTAAACTTTAATGATTTAATTAGTGCGAATTAATTTTGAAATTAAAAAATAT
>JBHLMB010000201.1:0-5574 GCA_048938565.1 Promethearchaeota archaeon
CTTTGTTCCATTTAGGGTTCAAGTCTATTCCTTTAAAAAAGATAGTACAAAAAATTGTTTTTATATTATTAGACCAATTTAGAATTTTTTTTGGTTTTCCTAATCCAAATTCGTGATCTGCTCCTTGAAATCCCAATTTTTTATATTTCCTATTAATTATATTTTTCAACGTGTTTGAAGGCAAATCAAATAAAAGAGTTCCTCCTGTAAAATAACGCGCTAAATTATCGAAGAGTTCTTTCAGTTGGGCTTCTTGAAAGTAGTTGAACAATCCTGCTGCAAGTAATAATACTCCTTTTTTTTCATCGAATTCAATATCATCAAGCCAGCTAAGGTCAAAAATCGATTTGGCAATATTTTTCGAGTTTTGCGGGGAAGGTATTAACTTTTCACGGAATTCGATGCCTTCAGGCAAATCTACTTGAAACCATTTCAAGTTATCATCTCCGACACGGAGATTTATCGTGTCAAGTCCACAACCAAGGTTGATGATCGTAGCAGAGGGGTGAATTCTCTTGAAGTTCCGTATCTCATCATCGAATTTTTTTGCTCGAAAAAGAAAATTTAAACTCGTAAATTCATCCATAAACTTTTCTAATATTAAAAATTCTTCTTGCCTGTCAGAATAGATTTCTTTGACTTTGTTATACATGCCTTCTGCAAGGGGATCTTTCATTATTTCAGGATATAAAGCGCTTTTTTCTTTAAATGAATAAGTTATGACATAACATAGTATAAGTTTATAAGTATGTTTATCCACTTATTATTTATGGGATCAAAAACAATTACAATTTCAGAAAAAGCATACAGGACACTAAAAAGAGAAAAATTAGAGCATGAAAGTTTTTCAGATGTTATAATCAGATTAACAAAGAGATTTGGAAAAATCATGGAAAGTTTTGGAAAATGGGAGCTGTCCGATGAAGAGGAGGAAAAGATGAAAAAAGATCTCAATGAAGTATGGGATTCTTGGTCAAAAGATTTAGATCAGATGGAGAAAAATAGATGAAATGCTTAGATTCTGATATTATAATAGGTTTTCTAAGAGGTAAAGCCGAATTTTTAAAAAAAATGAAAGAGTTAGAAAATGAAGCTCTTGCTACTACAACCATAAATACATTTGAATTATTATATGGAGCAAAAATATCTAACAAATCTGAAACTAATTTAGAAGAATTAAAGAAACTATTGAATAATTTTAATATATTCCCTTTTGATTTAAAATCTAGTCATGAAGCAAGTTCAATATTTGCAGATTTACGAAAAATAGGCCACCAAATTGGAATAAAAGATATTTTAATTGCCGGTATTTGTCGATCTAATAATTTAGAGTTAATAACTGAAAATATTAAACATTTTAAGAATGTGAAAGAGTTAAAAATTAAAGATCTAAGTGATTCCCCATAACTCCTTCCTTCTGCGATTTCTAACTTGGGAACAATCTTTCCAAAGTTGGGAAACTGCTTTAAATCCTCGATGATTTATATAACCTTTTTCGCAATATTTTGAGCGAATTTTGGAGCTATATTTTCGTAATATTTTATTATAGCTTCAAGATCGCCTGCTGTAACGGGAGTCCATCCTATCTCAACCATTCTTAAAACTGTTTCTTTACTTCTTCGTGAGATAGAGACTCTCCATTGTCTAGTTGTTCGAGACCTTTAGAATTCGCTTGTTGAATATAAATAGATTCCATTATATCGTCGTAATTAGCATCCTCTGGAAGCCTTTTAATCGTTTCAAATACTTTTTCTTTTATTGTTTGAATTTTTTCAATAATACACAAGAAAACTTGAAATTAATTTACTCTCTTATTATTTCTAAACCACATCTATTACAATATTTTGGAATAATACCTATATTTAATCCACATCTCGCACAGAATCTGACTTTATCGCTTTCTTTTTTATTTTATGTTGATTAAAAATCTCGATCTTTGGCTTTTTTAATATATATTAGTGTAAAATTCATTGCTATCTTCACTATAAAAAACTGAAAAATTTACACCACATATGGAACAAAGTTCATCTGCCACCGTAATCGCACTGGCTTGAATTTGGTGCTCAAATCCACAATTCGGACAAGAAATGAATATATAAGTAAAATTTTTGCTTAAAGTATCAGAAGTCCGCTTGAGAAGTCTTTTTATTTCATATTTTAATAGTTCTCTATTTTGAATATCGATTTTTGGATACATTTCCTGAATTTCTTTTATATTTTTTTCAGATTTTTCCATTAATCCAAGTGTTTGATACATCTTTGCTACTTGAAAAAAAGCTTTAGAAGCATTTAAATAATCCATCTTAACTTTATATGTTAAAGCAATGTTTGATGTGATTAAAGCGTGAACTCTATACATGTACCATAATCACGATATTTTCTGTATTGTCCAAGTTTTTCCAAACTTTTATCAACTAGTGGGAACTGTTGAATATTACATTGTCAATAAATTTAGATCAAAAGGTTAAGAATTTTAATACTAATTATTATCTAAATTAAAAACACAAGAGTCTGAACTTGAAAAAAACAAAAACAAAGGAATGTAAATGGTATTTCATGTGTCCCATTAAACATTTTGTCGATCAGGGCAAATTAAATCGAAAATGGATAGAAGAATACTGCTTGATAGGAAATAAAAAGTGTAAGAGATACCAAATGGAGGAAAACGGAATATCCCATCCAGATAACATGCTCCCCAACAGCGAAGTTAATGCTGATCTTCACTATTGATATAGTTTCTTTATTACAAATTACCATTGAATGTTCATGCATTAATAGGACGCTTATTTAATTCCGTAAAAAATTCCTAATCCTTTCAGCATGAGAATGTTATCTAACCATTTAGGAAGGTTTAATAAAGCGAACGCATCAATCCAATGTAACTCGTCGATATGCTTTTCCAAAATTCCTTTCAATTTTTTAAAATCTCCATAAATACTCTTCGATCCAAATATGTCTTGAAACGCAAAGGTACCACCTTTTTTTAGCACTCGAAACGCTTCTATCAATCCCTTGTGTTTTTCTCTCATCTTAAAATCTTTAACTTCGTGGAAAGTTAAATTACTTATGATGGCGTCGAGTTCTTCGTCTTGGAACGGAAGGCGAGCAGCATTAATGTTTTTAAATTCCACCTGATCGAGAACATTTTCTAACTTTGCGTTAATCTGAGCTTGCTGTTGATCGTATTCAAAGTATGTTTCGCCCCAATAGTCGCTTGCAATGACTTTTGCCTGTGGAAACTTTTTAGCGATCTTGATCGAGATGGGGGCGTTTCCACAACCAATCTCTAAACACGTGCCATTACCGTCCCACGGGAAATTTTCAAGTAAAGCGTCATGGATCTGATTTTGAAGGTCCTTTCCTCGTGGAGAAAATGCGTGATAGGCACTACAGGCACCTGCGAAAAAAAAGGAACAGAATCCCGTGAGACCGATAAGAATGAGTCTTAACCACCAGACTTCGACAAAAATGGATAAGAATAAGAAAGTCACGCTCAGAAGTCCACCAATCAAGAGAAACTTTTTTGGCATCCAATTTCCATAATTTATTGTCTCATCGTGAGAAGTCATTTCATCAAAACCATTTTTATTTTAATGATGTGGATAAATAATCATTTAAAAATCTTGTTTGTACCAGTTCAATCAATTTTTTATTGCGAACGTGAAGCATTTGATTTTAAAAATCCGGATCTCTGAAGCCCTTTCCACATTTCGAGCATTTTATTATCAGATATGACCGTTTAGAATACAAGGGAGCGTGAGATGTATCGTATGTCGCTTGTTCGCACCTACAGTCCGGACATTTGAACCCTAAGACTTCGCTCGGTAAATCATCCCTTGTCACGATAATTGGCTCGCTAAGAGAGGAATGTTCAGGATTTAATGGTTCTCTTTCTGTTGGTCTGAATTCAATTTGATGATTTTTGTCTTTTATGTGCTGGTGTAAGAACTGAATTGTTATAAATGTCTTACCACATCTTGGACATTCAAATCGCATGATAATTTAAAATATGAAGTTATTTTATAAATATTTTGGGTGTAATTTGTTGTCTGAGGTGTTTAGTAGAAGGGCGTTCAAACTACAGATTAGGCTAGGTTATTATTTACTTTCGAAAGAATAAATTAATTCTTTAAATTCATCAGATTCTCTAATATTATTAAAATCATCCTCAGTTTTAGCATCATTAATATACTCTTTTTCGAGGTTCAATGCTTTTTTAAGAAATTTTATGGAATCTTCTTTATTATTCCTCAATGATTCAAGGCACGCTTTATTATACCACGCCACACTAAAGTTTGGATCTATTTCCAAAGATTTGTCATAACATTCAGCTGCCTCATTATATTTATTTAAAAAGGCTAAAGCTGCTCCTTTATTTCCCCATGCCTCTATATATTCGGGATCAATCTTTAATGCTTTATCAAATCGTTCAATAGCATCTTTAAACCTTTCCATGTTATAAAATATTTGTCCAATCGTATTCTGGATAGTAACAACATTACTGTCAAATTTTTCTGGATTTTGGGCTGCTAACTCTTTATATACTTCTAAGGAATCATTAAGAATTCTTAATCCAATGTCATGCTTTCCTAATTTGAGATAAAAATTTACAAGTTTTTCCAGATTATCCTCCCATGAAGATAAATACATCTCATGATTTTGTTCCATTAAACTTTTTCTTATTTTTAATGCTTCATTATAAGCTAATTCCGCCTCCTCAAATCTTTCTAAATAAGCATAGAAATCTCCAAGATCATGCTGTATTTTGGCAAGTTGTGGTGAATATGCTTCATGATAATTCTCTACTAAATCCTTATTTATTCGTAAGGATTCTAGATACGACTGTTCTGCTTTCTCAAACATTCTTAAATTTGTGTAGAGGTATCCAAGATTATTGTGAGTTTGAGAAAGATCTGGTAAATAAGTTTCAGGACTTCTTTCTGCCAAATCCTTTCTTATTTTTAATGCTTCACAATAAGCTAATTCCGCCTCCTCAAACCTTTCTGAATTATTATAGAAATTACCTAAATAATGGTGCGTTTGAGCAAGCTGTGGCACATATTTATCTTGAAATTGAGTCACTAGGTTTTTTCTTAATTTTAAAGCATCTTTATAAGATTGCTCTGCTTCTTCCTTTCTCCCTGTTTCTACATAAAGATCTCCTAAGAGAATCTTGGTATAAGCAACATCATCTAATTCTTCGGGATGCGCCTTAGATCCCTCTATATATATATCTAATGCTTTTAAATATTTTTCTTCAGCTTCTTTGATTTTTCCTGTAATTTCATACACTCCTGCAAGTTTTAGGTAAATATCAGCAATATGAGATATTACATGTGCTTCAGGACCACATTTTTCTACCAATTTCTTGAAGGTATCCAAAGCTTCAGAATAAGATTGTTCTGATTCCTCAATTCTATTCGTTTCAAAATAAACATCACCTAGTCTACTAAGAGACATACCTGTAGTTTGTAAAGCTAAATCCATTACCACTATTCTTTCATCACCCTTTACAGCATGGATTTCTGATTCTGTTTCTTTAAATAATTCATAACATTGAAAATAAATTTTCTC
>JBHLMB010000202.1:0-5562 GCA_048938565.1 Promethearchaeota archaeon
AATAATTTTTATCAGATTATTTTATTCGGTATTAATGCATTACTCATCTGTAACACGATATTTAAGGGCATCTATAAAAAATGTGAGGTATCAAATCTTAAAGTGCATTTTAGCTTTAATGAAATTTCCTAAATTCAAAGATTGATGACTTTAAAGAGAGCTAATCTATGTTATCGTAGAATAATTATCAGAATTACTTTTTTCAAGAGAAATTTACTCTTCTAAAAATAAGAAATGTATATGAAAAAATCGCAGTTATAAGAATTTGTATCGAATGTTAAGAGATTTTATTCTAATTCCTTGTCCCTGTGAGTCTTTTTCATGTCTTTTTCCGTAATTTCGTTTGCGTGAGCAATAGCGCCGAGGAGTGCGTCAAGAGTCATGTAAGTGTTTAATTCAAATTGAGGAAAAAACTTTTCTTCTATTTTATGAATGGATTTGTTGTAGTAACTTAACATTTCGGGTCTTCCCTCTATGATCAGGTTTCCAGCATAGTTTCGATACCATTTATTCGTTCTCGCAAGGCTTGATTCCTTAAAAGAGGTAATCGTGAACAATCTCATACCAACATCTCCTGCTTGCTGTGCGTATTTCAGAATCTGATCTGTTTCTCCGCTCCCGCTCATTAGAATGGCAAGATCATTCTTTTTCCTGCTTTTCCAGTGGTTTTCATATACAACATTAAGGTCCTTTTTATCTTCCTTGTGTAAATGACCGTAGCGAATGGCTATAACCCTAGCAATTATCTCGTTGCTACCAACGCCCTTGAAATAAACGACATTGCTGTTATTTGGATCTAGTAAATTAGATATCATTTCCACGAAATTATCGATGATTTTTCCCTGCTCTTCAGCCATACTCATATTAGAACGCATGCCTTCTATAGCTACATTGGAATATAAGTCGTATGCTTTCGTCATGTCTTGCTCTCCGTAAGCGTATCCAACGCACGAGCAGAATACAGCACTAGCTTGCTCGAATTCGGTTCCCAGGGGCGCGTATTCGGTTACTCGATCCTTGTTGCCTTTTATAATTATGACATTCTCAAATTCTTCTTTTAACTTTTTGTTTCCTGATATGAAAATGACATCTAAGCCTTTCTTTTGTGCGAATTTAGCGTTAGAGTACGACTTTCCGCTTCCTGATCGCGAGTTAACGATAAAAATATCGCCTTTTCTCAAGGGTCTAAGGTTAGCATTACTTACTTGGTTGACGCGAATGCCGTATGTATTATCTAACTCATTTGTAAGAAGCAACACACTTTGAAGGGACCTTCCAGCACCATCCACTATGACTCTCTTATCTGTCTTGCCCTTATTCAGCAAATCAAGGCAATTGGCAACTGTGTCCTTATCAATATCGTTTAAAGATCTCTCAATTCTATCAACGAGATATTTATATGTCTTCAGAAAAAAATCGTTCATTAGGTAATTTAAATTTAGATCTATTTAAAACTTTGAAGATTTTAGACTCATATAATTTTTTGATTTTATGCAATAATTTCTGGGCTTTTCACAAAATAATCGTTTAAGAAATAAGATCTCATTCATATTTTATTTTATATACTTCGCTCTTGTGAGTTGGATTAATATCAAGGCGTAATGACGAATCCATTACGGTATATTCTACCACGCAAATGCAAAATTATTTACTTGAAATACTTCTTATATTGCGTTTGTATAATGACCATATTATTATCATTGATTAACTTTGAAACGTCTTCCTTTCGCAATACCCTTATTGCAAGCGAGGAATCGTATGCAAATACCTTGTTTAATAGCTTAAGCAGCTCAGACTCATCGTTTAGCGTGGCTATGGAAAGACAAGCTCGGTAAAGGGCCTTTTCAAACTTTAGATCGAGGTCGTAGGCTTTTAAAAAATAACTTGTGGCCTCAGCGTATTCTCCAGTCTCGAATAAACACATTCCGTGAATGAAAAGATGATTTGGATCTTTGTGTTTCAATGGAATGATGATCTTGCTCAACGGGAGTGCTTGTTTATACCACTTTGCATCGATTAATTGTGTGAATTCGTTCCAAAAAGCATCAAATATTTCTTTATTTGTTATGTCTTTGGAAGTAAACATTCCCACCCCCGTTAAAATATAATACGGAACGGTTTTAAATCCTGCATCTTGTGCTTTCTTGATGTACTTTCTTGCATTTTCAAGATCACCGGCGATATAGTATATGTTTCCTAAAAGAAAAAATCCTTCCCGGAGTAATGGTGAATTTTTTTTTTTATACAAGATGAGGGCTTTTTTCGCATCAATCAACGCCTCGTCGTAGTTCTTTAGGGCAATATTAACACTCGCGCTTCCAAAATATCCCTCAGGTTCGTCTTGATCGATTCGTTTTATTTCTGCGTATTGCTTTATGGCATTCATATAATCTTTCCTTTTCCTATAAACAACTCCTAAATTAACGCGCGCTACAATGCCATCTGGATATAACTGGATTGATTTTTTATAACAATCTTCTGCCTCGTCTAGTATGCCCAATTTTCTATAAACCAAACCCAAGTTGTCGTAGGCATCAACATAACCTGCATCTATTTTTATTGCTTTTTTATAATATTTAACTGCTGATTTATAATCACTTTTACTAGTGCATTCAACTCCCCTGTTATAAGCATCCCTGGCCTTGTCAGATGTGGTTGGCTTATAAAGCTTGTTCACCGAAGTCACGGTACTTCCGCGAGCCAAGTTATCACGTTGATTTTGTTCTGTCATTTTTTCCAATCAAATATATTCCGTTGTTTTATCCAATCCTCTCGAAGATATATAAATGCATGTGGTAAATTTTTGCAGTAGTTTTATTAAGAAATTCAAATTTGTGAACGGAAAGTAAAAACTGTAAGAAAGTATTATAATTCTTCTAGAAATATAGGTTAAAGAACCATTTAACTATTTTATCTCTTGGAGTTAATTATTTGTTAGGTTTGGATAAAGACTTTTTTTATTTCCATTCGCTTGTATTGAGATTAAGTGTTTTCTTGATAACTTGTCAATATGGTATTTTAGCGTACTTCTAGCCAAATTTAATTGTCGAGCAATCGCACTTGAGTTAATTCCAGGATTCTTTTCAATAATATTTAGTATAATCAATGTTGTTTTAGATTTGGAAAGAAATGCCATTCCTACTTTTGAATTTTGATTAAAAGATAAGATGGGATAAAATGTATTATATTGACCAATTTTTACCTGTTTAATGATATTATATCTCAGTAATACATTTAAATGCCATTTTAACTGGCCATTTTGAATGTTGCATTGCCTGATTAATTCGTTATTATGAATTCCTGGCTCCTCAAGAACTTTATCTATTATTTTTCTTCGATACTTATTTTCAAATATGTTATTAATTATCAAATAACTATTGCTATAACTTGGAATAGCTTTTTTGATAAGAAGATTTTTATATTCTTTCAATGAAACTACGATAAAAAAGGCTATTAAAATAAATATAAAAGTAATTGTAAGCGGGGAGATGATTTTCCTCCTAATACTATCGAAGCTTAATTCACAAGCAAATATATCAACTTTAAGCAATAGAAAGATATATCTAAGATATATTTACAAAAAAGTAAGAAAAACAAGAATGAGAACTAAGATTACGATGATTATAGAATGTAGTTTATATTCTAGATTTTTCTTTAATGATTCAATTGATATTTTGCTCCACTTGTGTCTTTGTTTTCGTGTATTGGGATTATATTCTTTCAACATTATTGTATAATTTTTGACTCTTTATTAAATATTGTTTCGTTGGAATTATTAGCTTTGCTTGAAATTATTTTAGTTCCAAAAATTATTAAAATCGCACAAAGAATAATAAAATGTATGTTTAAAAGACGAAAAGAGAAATAATTCGACGCATCTATGATAAAAGCATAGACAATGTAATATAATATAGGAGAAAGTATTAATAAAGTAGAACATATGATTCCTAAAGCTAATTTCGATGTTCTTCTTAGCGTTTTTAATTTTATGACGAGCATAATCAATAAAATTAAACCAACAGTTAATGGTATTGTTTGAAGAAGGCTGTAAGGATCATATTCTATATGCAATGTACCATCCAAATAGTTATATTGGAAAAATATGCCAAGAAAAAAATATATATCAATAAATGGATAAAAAACTACTTTAGTCGTTATTGAAATATAAAATCCAATGAAACTAGGACCGAATAATTGGATTATTAATATAACACTAATAATAACGAATATCATTTTAATGTGACTTTTTGAGTCTTGAATCTCGCTCCTATTTAAACTCTCATTTTCTTTTGCGTCGGCCTGTATTCCATTAGCCTTCCTCAAGACTGAAAAAGTCATTGCAAGTATCATTGCTACAATAAGAATAGCTAAATACATGACTGGAAATCCTTGATAATTAAGAAAAATGAAGTAAACAAAAATGCCCATTAAAATAGATATCATTAATAGAGTAGCACTCGTTACTCCTAAAATCAGAATTGTTTCTCTTTTGAGAATATTAAGCTTAGTAATGAGAAAAATTAATAGAATTAAAGTAACTATTAAAGGTAATGCTAGAAATAGAATAAAAGGTTCAAATATGTGTTGAAATGAATGTGTGTCAAAATTGTAGGAAAACATACCTAAAATTAAAAAGAATATGTATAAAGTATCTGTATCAAATATTATTGAGATTGGTAATATAAAAAATTGAATTATTAAAGTCAAGCATATGACTGTAAGTATTTGTCGAGCAAATTTATTTTCCCCCTTGAAAAGAATCATCTTGGATTTTAATTTTTGCATTTTTATGAACAATTATTATGATTTTTCTAATTATTGAGATATACAATCTCCTTATAAAGAATTGAGGTTCACTTTTCTAACATTAAGATTTCAATCGCCATTTCAGTCTTCTTATCCTTCAGAATATACACCTTAATATCTTTTTTAAGCTTTATAGTCGTGTTAGGTAATATTTGTAAAAAATTAAAATAATCATTGGACCCCATAAGATTTATATACCTTGAATAACACAGTATAATTAAAAATACAGTATCTGAATTAATACAGTATGATGAATGAAAAGGTAATGAAAAATGGAAAAAAATGAGGAAAATACAATAAACAACGAAAAGTTTTGGAAAGAAGAAATTAAAAAACATTGGAAAGCACTTGTTCTTGGTGCTGTTGCTTTTGTAGGTCTTTTAATCGTAGCTGTCGTAGTTTTTATTTGGCATGTTGAAACGACTCCTTTTGGAAATCAGGGAACTGCCACTTTTAATGAATGGAGCTTGGAATGGATTGTAGGTTTCGTTATCGTGTTGGTTTTATGGGAACTCTTGTTTGTTGGACTCCCTGCGGTGTTGATATTTGGCGTGGGAGGTTATTTATGGTGGAAAACCTTAACTAGTGACGAACAAGCCAAGTTTAAATGTGAAGATAAGAAGAAGGAGAAAAAATATAAACACGCGGGTGGCTGTGGTTGCGGCTGTGGATTATTCATGTTTATCGCGTTTTGCATCTTTATGGCCATACACGGAGCGTATTCTGTTCCCTTTGGAAGCCAGCCTTATAGCTACT